>CALHHY010000125.1 GCA_938030665.1 uncultured Litoreibacter sp.
TGACCCGGTCGCCTTCATGAAGCGCCATATCGGCCGGATCAGCTACATGCATTTCAAGGATATTGACCCTGAGGTGAAAGCCAAGGTCGTGGCCAATCGCACCGATTTCTATGACGCCTGCGGCCAGGGTATTTTCTGCAAACTGGGCGAGGGCGACGTTGATTTCCCGGCTGTCCGGCAGGTGCTGCTGGATAACGGGTTTGAAGGGTGGTGCACGGTGGAGCAGGATTGCGATCCGTTGCTTGACCCTGACCCCTTGGGCGACGCGAAGAAAAACCGCACCTATTTGCAATCTATCGGCTTTTGAGGTCCTGACATGGCACGTTTGAACTGGGGTATGATCGGGGGCGGCGAAGGCTCCCAAATTGGGCCGGCGCACCGTCTGGGTGCCGGGCTGGACGGCGAATTCGCGATGGTTGCCGGGGCCTTGGACCACAACCCGGAAGCGGGCCGGGCCTATGCGCAACGCCTTGGCGTGGCCGCTGACCGTGCCTATGGCAACTGGCAGGAGATGCTGGAAGGCGAAAGCAGGCGCGACGACCGGGTCGAACTGGTCACCGTGGCCACGCCAAATGCCACCCATTTCGAGATCACGAAAGCCTTCCTAGAGACGGGCTTCCATGTGCTTTGCGAGAAGCCCATGACAATGACCGTCGAAGAGGGCGAAGAGATTGCGAAGATTGCGGCTGCCAGCGGCAAGCTGTGTGCGGTAAATTACGGCTATTCCGGCTACTCGCTGGTGCGCCACATGCGGGCGATGGTCGCGCGAGGTGATCTGGGGGCTGTGCGCGTTGTCGTGGCGGAGTTCTCCCACGGGCACCACGCCGACGCGGCCCAGGCCGACAACCCGCGCATCCGCTGGCGGTATGATCCTGCGCAGATGGGCGCCTCCGCCCAGTTTGCCGATTGCGGTATCCACGCGATGCATATGGCCAGCTTCGTGACGGGCCAAGAGGTCAGCACACTGTCCGCCGACTTCGCCTCGACCATTGCCAGCCGCCAGCTTGAAGACGACGCGATGGTCAATTTCCGCATGGATGGGGGTGCTGTGGGCAGGCTCTGGACCTCCGCCGTGGCTGTGGGGCGCATGCACGGGCTGACCATTCAGGTCTTCGGCGAGAAAGGCGGGCTTCGTTGGGCGCAGGAGCAGCCCAACCAGCTATACTGGACCCCCACCAATGGCCGCGTTCAGGTGATTGAGCGGGGGGAGGCGGACCTGTCACCCGAAGCGGACCGCGCCACCCGTGTCACCATCGGCCATGCCGAAGGGATGCCGCTGGCCTTCGCCAATATCTACTCTGATCTTGCGGAATGTATCCGGGCCGACAAGGAAGGTCGCGCGCCTGATCCGGCGGCCACGCATTACCCCAAGGCTGTCGACGGGTTGCGGTCGATGGCTGCCGTTCATGCCTGCGTGGCGTCGGCCAAGAAAGATGGCGCGTGGGTCGACGCGGTGCCCGCGTCGCTGAAATAGACCCTGATGCGGGGGACCTAGCCGGTTCCCCGCAACGTTTCCCGCTCAACAATATGGCAGGGGAACAACCGCGCCTCCGGGTAGCGGTCAGGGTCATCCAGAAGCGCCACGACGAGCTCGATAGAAGCGGCAATGATTTGGCGGATGGGTTGGTGGATCGTTGTCAGCGCGATGTTATTCCAGCCCGCCATCTCCATATCGTTCAATCCCACGAGGCCAAGATCGCCCGGCACGTTTAGTCCGGCATCCTTTGCCGCACTCAGCGCCCCGATCGAAATGACGTCGTCCCCACAGAAATAGGCCTCTGCCGGGCCCTGGCTGATCAGCCGGGCCATTTCTTCCCGCCCGGCTTCAAAGCTGTAGCGGGCGGCGAAACTGTGGGTCTGATGTATGTCAGCGGCTGCCCGAATAACCTCCTGAAACCCGGCCAGCCGGTCCTGTGTCGAGGTGGCCGCCTGTGGCCCGCCCATGAAACCCACGCGTTTGTAGCCGCGGGCGATCAGGGTTCGGGCGGCGATGCGGCCGGCCTCCACATTGTCGATGCCCACCACATGCACGTCGGGGCTTGTCGTGTGTCGCCCGAAGGAGTTCACGACCGGCACGCCGGCGTCGCGGAAATCCTTGGCGAAGCTGGGCGGCAGGGTGGAGGAGGCGACGATCACCCCGTCGACGGAATATTGCCGCAGCAAGTGCAGTGCCTGATCGCGGTCTTTCTGTTGAGACAGGTTTACCAGCAAAGGGCGGTATCCGCGTTCCTGCAGGCCTTGCGTGAAGAGGTCGAAAACCTCCAGAAAGATCGGGTTATGAAAGTTGTCAGATACAAGTCCGATCAGCTTTGTCCGCCCCGTGGTGAGCGAGGAGGCCAATGCGTTCGGGCGATACCCCAGCTCTGCCGCGGCCTTCTGAACCTTGTCCCGAGTCTTGTCGGAGACCGAGGCCCCTTCGGTAAACGTCCGCGACACGGCAGAGCGCGAAACGCCCGCCCGCGCTGCGACATCTTTCAATGTGATAGCCATGATCCGCCTGCGTTCACTAGGGTCAAACTGTGCTTGGATTTGCAAAAATTTGCAATCGGTTGCACGTTTCATTCGTGAAACAAATCAGGTGCATTTTCATGCTCTATGACGCTGACAGCTTTTTCACCCTTGGTATAGCCGGGCGGATTGGTCTCGTGTGCCTCAACCTCTTTCTGTCCGCTTTGGCCATGGGGCTTGTGTGGTATGCCTGTGCCGGGCTGAAACGCGTCTCGCGCGTGCTGACCGCCTTGCTGGTCTTTTGGGGCTTTGTGTGGCTGTCGCCTCAGATCTACTACCTCTATTACATCGCGATTTTCGACGGGCTGCCTTGGCAGATTGTGGTGAAATCGCCGCCCCGTATTGCGGATATCGTGCGGGTTTTCAGTTTCACCGGGAACGCCAATTTAAGCGCGCATGGCCAAGGGGTTTTGGGCTGGGCTATGGTGCTGACCGCGCTGTTGCGTCGCCGGGGCTAGTCCGCTTTTTCCGTTCGAAATTGCAGTCGGTGCAGATTGGCATAGGCACCGTCTTTGGCAACAAGCGCGTCATGCGTGCCGGTTTCCACCACTTGGCCCTTGTCCATCACAACAATCTGCTCCGCGCCTCGGATGGTGGACAGCCTATGCGCGATAATCAGTGTGGTCCGCCCCTTGGAGAGCGTATCCAGCGCTTGTTGTACGATGGCTTCGGATTCCGCATCAAGGGCGGAGGTTGCCTCGTCCAGCAGGAGGATCGGTGTGTCGCGCAACAAGGCGCGCGCGATCGCCACCCGCTGCCGCTGCCCACCTGACAGGTTGGAGCCGCGCGGCCCCACTTCGGTATCCAGCCCATTGGGCATCTTAGCCAGAAACCGGCTCACATTCGCCGCATCCAGGACGTCCCGCAGTTGCGCGTCTGAGACGTCGGTGCGGCCCAACAGGATGTTCTCGCGCAGCGTTTCATCAAAAAGCAGCGCGTCCTGACTGACCACGGAGAAGAGGGAACGCAGCTGCTCTAGCCTGAGGCCGGTGGTCTCGACCCCGCCGATGGTAACGCACCCTGATTGCGCGTCGACAAGCCGGGTCAGGACGTTAAACACTGTGCTTTTGCCTGCGCCGGACTGGCCCACAAGCGCAGTTGTCGTGCCTTGAGGAACAGTAAAGCTCAGATCCTTCAGAACCGGGAGCGCGCCATATGCCAGCGAGACCTGATCAAAGACCACGGCGCTTTGCACGGGCAATGGCGCGCTGGCAGACGCGGTGTCCTGCACCTCGGGGCGGGTGTCCATCAAGCCAAAGATGCGCGACAGGCTTGCCTGCATCACTTGCCAATAGCCTGCCACATCCGCAAGGCGGCGCAAGGGCTGGAAGGCCAGGGACATCGCGGCAAAGAAGGACATGAACTGCCCGACGGTTTTCTCACCACTGGCGATCTCGGGGCCGCCGTAAAGCAGTACGCAGAAAAAACCAAACCCCACAGCGACGTCCACCAATCCCGGCACCGTTGCCTGACCGGCGGCGGTCTTCACTGAGGACCGGACCCACCTGTCCGACAGGTCGGCAAAATTGCGGCGTTGATACCGTTCCATCCGGTTCAGCTTGATCGGGGTGACGCCGTGGAAAATCTCGTCCAGTCGCGTGGTTCTCTTGCCCGCAATGTCGCGCAGCTGGTGGCTTTTGCGCCGGATGTAGCGCTGCACGACGATCGATGGCAGCAAAAGCACCGGCGCGCCGATCACCGCAATAGCTGCCCATTTCCAATCGATGGAGATCGCGACGACCATCAGCGAAATCAGGGCAATCGTATCCCGCCCCGCGCCAGTGATGATGATGTTCCACAGGCTTTGTATGGCGGTCACATCACCCTGCACCCTTTCGATCAACGTGCCGGGGGAGGTGCGGGAATGAAAGCCGTTATCAAGGTCAAGTGTGTGGCCCAACAGGTCAACCTGAAGTTCGGTTGACGCTAGCAGGGAGGTACGTGTCATGATCACGCGTTGCGAAAGCCCGCTGATGGCCCGCACCACGAATAGGATGAAGATCGCGATGGCGACCAGAAACGCTTTGTCGGATTGCCCGTCGACGAAAACGACGTCGAACATGGGTTGCAACATATAGCTCAGAAGGCCAAGTGTACTGCCCTCAATCACCATCAGCAGCATCGCGACAAGAAGCCAGCCCAGATGTTTGCGCAGATAGCCGCGCCATAGCCTGCCGAACAGTTTGCCAGAGGATTGGTCGGAAGCAACGAAGGGATCGGATGAGGCCGGGTTTTGCAAAGATAGCAGCCTTTTTGCGGCGCAAGGCCGGTTGCGGCCTCACAATTAGCGCGTTTCGCCCCGTTGCGGCAAGATGCCCGCCAAATGGGCCTTTCAACCTGTGGCACATGGGGGTATTGAGCCGCGTCCGCAAGGACCATCTGCAACCTCAAAGGACCCTTAGGATCATGGGCTACAAAATCGCCGTCGTGGGCGCCACCGGAAATGTGGGCCGCGAAATGCTGAACATCCTGGCCGAGCGCCAGTTCCCCGTAGACGAGATTGTCGCGCTCGCGTCGCGCCGCTCGCTTGGAACAGAAGTTAGCTTTGGCGACACCACACTCAAGACCAAGGACCTCGATACGTTTGATTTCGCCGGCTGGGACATGGCGCTGTTTGCTGTAGGTTCCGAGGCTACGAAGAAATATGCGCCGTCCGCTGCAAAATCGGGCTGCGTGGTCATCGATAACTCGTCGCTCTATCGCTACGACCCCGACATCCCGCTGATCGTGCCAGAGGTAAACCCGGACGCGATTGAGATGTATTCGAGAAAGAACATCATCGCGAACCCGAACTGCTCCACCGCGCAAATGGTGGTGGCATTGAAACCGCTGCATGACCGCGCGACGATCAAACGGGTCGTTGTGTCGACCTATCAATCGGTGTCGGGTGCGGGCAAGGATGGCATCGACGAGCTGTGGGACCAGACCAAATCGATCTACAACCCGACAGACGACAAGCCGGCCAAAAAATTCACCAAGCAGATCGCCTTCAACGTGATCCCGCATATCGATGTGTTCATGGATGACGGGTCCACCAAGGAAGAATGGAAGATGGTCGCGGAAACCAAGAAGATCGTCGACAAGGAGATTAAGGTCACCGCGACCTGCGTACGGGTGCCGGTCTTTGTTGGGCACTCCGAATCCGTGAATATCGAGTTCGAGGATTTCCTGGACGAAGACGAAGCGCGCGACATTCTGCGTGAGGCCCCCGGCGTGATGGTGATCGATAAACGCGAGGATGGCGGATACGTCACCCCTATCGAATGCGTCGGCGACTTCGCGACCTTCATTTCTCGCATCCGCCAGGATTCAACGATCGAGAATGGTCTGAACCTTTGGTGTGTGTCCGACAACCTTCGCAAAGGCGCCGCGCTAAACGCCGTACAAATCGCGGAACTGCTGGGTAACCGGGTTCTGAAGAAGGGCTAAGCTCTAACGCGTGATGATCTAACGGGCGTGGCTTAGGCCGCGCCCTTTTTTCATACGTGCAGTTTGGCCGGTAGCAGTCCGCTCACACAGCTATCAGAGGCCTTACGCGCCGAAATCTTCGAAATTGCTGTCAGGCACGTAGGTGTCGGGCATGTTTTCCGCCGCTGCGGGTTCTGCAACGGGCTGATTGATTTCATGTGGATCGGCTTGCTGTTCTTCGATAATGAAGCTGTCGGCCTCCATGGTGGCCTGCTCCAGATTGGAAGACTGGAAGAAATGGAATTGGTCGGCGGCTTCATCTACCGCGGTTGCGTCCTCGAACAGGCGCAGGATAACACCTGAAATGTCCACATTCGGCATTTCGCTTAGGTGAATAACGAAGTCCTGGCCCTCGCTGATATCATCTGACAGCCGAAAATCAGCCGTGTTCAGCAGGTTGGTCATTGTGGCCACGTCGATGCGGGGCGGCAGTGGTGCCCCGTCAATCACGAACAGGCAATCGCGGGCGGCGTCATCGCCGTCAAAAGCAAGGTTGATGATCTGGCTCTTCTCAAGGCCCGCGTTTGACAGCCATTCCATCTCGAAAACCTCGATCCGGTCTGGCAGTGTCCCGTCATTCAGATGCACCTCGTTGAGGATGATGTTGTAATCGCTCAGCGAGACCTCAGCCGACTTGACCGCATTATCGAGGTAGCTGAAATACACCGTTTCGCCGCCCAAAGAGGATACAAATTTTAGATCGGCCGGCTGTACATCCTGTACCTCTGCCATGCCGCCCTTTGTGCTTCTTACGTCGTGTCCGCGAATCGAAAAAGTCGCCATTACCAGACCCTTTACTCGTTACTACGCTCAGCGATAGGGAGGGAGGCTTAAGACAGTATTACCACAAACGAGAATAGCGCCCTGAGTGTCAGGAAAAGATGACAAGCTATGTCATATCTCTATTAGATCGGTCGCTGGTATGTCAGATCTCTATAAACCCGGCCTCTGGATGGTAATGTTCGAGGCTTCCCTCGCCGGTATCTGTCCAAAGGCCATGCAGACTCAGATGACCGCTTTCCATAGATGCGGCCACAAAAGGAAAGCTGGCGAGGTTCTCCAACGATACGAGCACCGCCTGTTTCTCTAGGGCGCGTTTGCGTTCGGCGATGTCGGGCATTGATTTGACCCGCTCAAAGCCGGGGCGCAGGATGTCCATCCAACGGCCGATAAAGCTGGTCTCTGCCTCAAGCTCAGGTGCCGTGCCCGCGCACATGTCGTGGCACCCGTCGACGCCGCCGCAGTTGGAATGCCCGAGCACAATGATATGCGCGACCTTCAGCGCGGTCACCGCATATTCGACCGCAGCGGAGGTGCCGTGACGGTCGGAATTGGGCTCATAGGGGGGGACGAGGTTGGCGATGTTACGGTGGATGAAGAACTCCCCCTGCTCCGCCCCAAAAATGGAGGTAACATGCACCCGGCTGTCGCAGCAGGAGATCACCATGGCCCTAGGGTTCTGCCCATTTTCAGCAAGCCGGCGGTACCAGGGTTCATTCTGGGCATAGGTCGTTGCCTTCCAACCCTGATAGCGCTGAATGAGATAGGAGGGCAGCGGTTTTGCGGTTTTCATCTGGTTGTCCCTGTCTGCTTTAGGCCCGCCTCTAGTAGTTAAAGATTATGCTAATATCGAGACTTATTTGGGTTCGGCGCCAAGGGTTTGTTCACCTTCCCCCGAGATTCTACGCGCGAGGGAAATGCGATTATCGCGCTTGAAGGGGTGTGTCTTGGCACAATTATCAGAATTGACTCCGCTGGAAACCGTCTGGGTGGACGGTGACCGATTGGTGGAGCTTTGCTTTCGCATGGGCGAAGGGCGAGGCGAAGAAGTTATTGCAATGTCGGTCGAAAACCTGTGGCGGGGGCTTGAAGCGTCTCGCAGGGCTTTTCAGGAAAAACGTTTCGACGATCTTATCGTGATAAGCCAGGGGCTGTCGCAGATCGCCGATAATCTGGGACTGAGCCTGTTCAGCAAGGTTTGTCGCGACGTCGGCTCCCGCGCGGCGCGGGACGATCCGGCAGCGCTGTCTGCTTGCCTGTCCCGGCTGCACCGGGTGGCGGATCAGAGCATCAATTCGGTATGGGATTTGTGCGACATCACGGACTGAGCAGCGTTGTGCGCTCTTGCGGATCATGGGGTTAGGGCTAGGTTAGCCAGGCATTGATCAAGGAGTGCCCATGCTGCGCTTTTCCGACCCGTCCGACGCCGCAACCCCGCTTCATATCATCGATCCCGACGCGGTCGAGCCGTGGCTAGGTGATCAGGCTGCGGACGTGAAATCCTGGGTGCAGGCGGTCGGTTTCAAAGGGCAGGTCGGCCAGACCTGCGCGATACCGGACCGCAGCGGCGGCATTGCCTTTGCTTTGGCGGGTGCGGGCGCGCGTTCGGCGCAGGCACGGGGGCGGTTTTTGCTCGCCTCTGCGGCGGCTAGTCTTCCGAAAGGCACCTATCGCATTGCGACGAGCCATGAGCCCGAGACCTTGCAGGAACATGCGTTGGGTTGGCTGCTGTCTCAATATAGTTTTGAGCGCTACCGCGCGGCTCCGCCGCATGAGGCTCGGCTGATCTGCCCCGACGGGGTGGACGCTGCACGGCTGGAAGCTATCGCGGGGGGGGAGGCGCTGACGCGCAATCTGATCAACACGCCAGCCAATGACATGGGGCCTGAGGCACTGGAACAGGCGGCCCGCGAACTGGCGGGCCAGCACGGCGCGCAGATCACGGTGACCGAAGGGGTGGCGCTGCTCGAAAACAACTTTCCGATGATCCATACGGTCGGGCGGGCCTCGGCGCAGGCACCACGGCTGATTGACATGTCATGGGGTGCTGAAGGCCCCACCTTGGTTCTGGTCGGCAAAGGCGTGTGTTTCGACACGGGCGGGCTGAACATCAAGCCCGGCAGCTCCATGGGATTGATGAAGAAGGATATGGGTGGCTCCGCTGCGGTGCTGGGGCTGGCGCATATGATCATGGCCACCGGCCTGAAGCTTCGGTTGCGGGTGCTGATCCCGGCGGTGGAGAACGCGATTGATGGCTCCGCCTACCGGCCGCAGGATATTCTGACCTCGCGCAAGGGGCTGACGGTCGAGATCAACAACACTGACGCCGAAGGGCGTTTGGTGCTGGCCGATGCGCTGGCGCTTGCGGATGAAACCCCGCCTGATCTGATGATATGCATGGCCACGTTGACAGGGGCGGCGCGGGTCGCGGTCGGGCCCGACCTTGCGCCGTTCTTCACCGATGATGCGGGCTTTGCCGACGCGCTGGCACGGTCTGCGGATCGGGTGCGCGATCCAGTCTGGCGCATGCCCTTCCACGATCCCTATGAGGCGATGATCGAGCCGGGTATTGCTGATCTCGACAATGCCCCTAAAGGCGGATTTGCGGGCGCGATCACGGCTGCGCTGTTCTTGCGCCGCTTTGCCGAGAACACGCCGCGTTTTGCACATTTTGATATCTATGGCTGGCAACCTGCGGCAGCCCCGGCGCGGCCCAAGGGCGGAGTGGGTCAGGCCACCCGTGCCCTTTTTGACGCGCTGCCGGCGATGCTGGATCTATGAGAGACAAGCGACTGACGCCGGCAAACGGCAGGGTCGCGGCCTCCTACCTTGAGGGGGAGGTCGCGGCCACGCAGTTCGTCGAAGGCGAGATGACGCAATGCCATTCCGCAGCCGCGGACATTCTAGGAAAGCCGAGGGGCCGACGGGTCGCCCAGCTGCTGTACGGTGACCTGTTTCTGGCTCTGGAGGCCCGTGACGGCCACATGTTTGGTCAATCCGTGCAAGATGGCTATTGCGGCTATGTTCGCGCGGATTTGTTGGGGCCCGCGATGGACGCCACGCATTGGGTCGCGGCGCCGCAAACGCATCTTTACCCTGGCCCGTCCGTGAAGCTGATGCCAAGCGGCGCGCTTTATTTCGGCTCCGAAGTCGCCGTTGAGGGGGCTGAAGGGCGGTGGACCCGGCTTGCGACCGGCACCTACGTGCCGTCGAACCATCTGCTGCCGATTTCGACCCGACTGGATGATCCGGTGAATGCGGCTGACCTATTTCTGGGTACGCCCTACCTGTGGGGAGGCAGCTCGCGGTATGGCATCGACTGTTCGGGGTTGGTGCAACTGGCCTGGCGGGTCTGCGGGATGGATTGCCCCCGCGACAGCGACATGCAGGAGGCGGAGATCGGCAGGCTGCTTGAGGAAGGCGAGGAACCCGATCGCGGCGATCTGGTGTTCTGGAAAGGTCATGTTGGCATCATGGCCCATGCCAACCGGTTGCTGCATGCCAATGCGCATCACATGGCCGTGGTCTACGAGCCGCTGGATGTGGCAATTACCCGGATCGAAAAGGCGGGCGGCGGGCCTGTAAACTCTATCAAACGGCCTGACGCGCCGATGGGAGGTTAGAACGCCATCGCGCGGATGGCGTCAATCAACGGCGCGGATCAGCTTCTTTTCGAGTACCCTGAGCACCTGACGCAGATCGGCACCCCGCTTGAGGATGCGGCCATCCATGCCGATGACCGCGTATTGCTGCTGTTTCGCTGCCAGCTTGGGGCGTTTTTCGATCCGGTAGATGGGATGCTCCGCCGCGCGCCGGAAGATGGAGAATACGGCGACCTCGCGCAGCATGGATATCGAATAGTCCCGCCATTCCCCTGCGGCAACCATCCGGCCATAGATCGTCATGATCTGACCCAGCTCCAGCCGGTGGAACGCAGTTTTCTCAGGAAACTTGGATTGATTCAGCGGAATAGGGGCGATTTCGTTCATGGATTCAGCTTGGCCATTTCGGGGCCACAACGCAAGCGCTGCCCCGAAATGGCCCAATTGTTAGCTGCAAAGCCACAAATTCCGATCTCACTAGCGCCTAATTCGTCCTCTACATCTGTAATTGTAGCGAGTTAAGTCTCACCCCGGCGCGGCTCAATCAGCCCCCACCCAGATGGTCGCGTCGGGTCTACATACTAACACCCCCGGTGCCGTTCTCGGCGCCGGGGTTCTTCGTTTCACTGGATGCAAAACAATTGGTTCAGCGCGCGGGAACCGCAAAGCTCAACGCTGCCCAATGTGTTTTCCACACCGGACCCTCGGCAGGGTCGTCATTCTCCAGCGCCTCCAATGTCACGGCATCGGCCAGATAGGCGTGACCAGCCGTCATGGGAAAGCGCGCCACCCCGTCGGCATCGGTGCGATGCAGGCTGACCTTGACCGTGCCATCGAGGGATTTATCGAAAAGCTCCACCTGCGCATCGGCGCGCGGCGCGCCGTCCAGCAGCACCTGCACCGACATTTCTGATGGGGCGTCCGTATATGGATTGGCCAGTGCTACAATCTCGGTCTTCAGCCCGACCGCCCGATCCGCCCCGGCGCCATCACCCACGGCAACCAGTGATTTGGCGTAGCGGCGGTAAAGCTCCACGAATTTCTCGGTACCAATCCCGCGCGCCTCATGGTCGGTCAGGGCGGTTTTGAAATCCTTATGGGCCACGAACTTCTTGAACTTGGCAAATTCGCGGTAGGTCAGCCGGCTATCGGTGGTCTCGTGCACCACAATCAGCAGGCCCGGATCGCTTGCTTCCAGATCAAGCGCGGGGTTGTCCCCGATGCGCCCCACGATTTCGGTGACGGTGTCGCCTTGAACCAGGTCAAACCGCTCTATCTGGCTGGGGCGATAGGGATAGCTGCTGCCGTCAAACTCCTCCCCCACCCGCAGGTTTGCAACAATCCGGTCACCGGGTTGTATCTGGTAGCTTTGCGGGTCTATCCAGAACTCATGGGAGTAGCCGGTACCGGCCAGCAACGTAAGGATCGCGGACAGAATGGCGCAGTTTAGCAAACGCATGGGGACCTCTATGTCTTGGGTTGCATCTAGGGTGGTCCTATTGGCGCTGCTGTCAATGGTCGCTTTGATCACTTTGAGTGCCAAAGCAATCGCCCATGAAATCCGGCCCGCCGTGGCGGACGCAACCCTGACTGAGTCCCGGGTCGAACTTCAGATCCGCCTGACGGGGGAGCCGTTGGTCGCGGGTATCGATCTTGAGGGGCTTGAGGACACCAACGAGGCGCCGGAGGCTGCGGAGTACGACGCGCTGCGCGCCTTGCCCGATGACGTATTCGCCGACCGGTTCCGCGCCGCATGGCCTGATTTGCGCGATGGTTTCGTCGTGGAAAGCGGCGGCGAAAAGGTGATGCTTACACTGGATACAATCACCGTCGAGCCGCAACCCAATCTGGAACTGCCCCGTGACATGATGGTGACCGTCTCGGGGGACCTTCCGGGTAACGGCGCGGACGTCCAACTGGGTTGGATCGCGGAATATGGCCCGATCATCATGCGGCAGGCCGGCGGCGGTGATGACGCCTATGCGGGCTTCCTTGACGCCGGCGCATTGAGCGATCCGCTGCCTCGCGCCGGGGTCGCCACCGAATCCGCCTGGCGGGTCTTCGTGCGCTATATCGGCGTGGGCTTCGACCACATCATCCCCAAGGGGCTGGACCACATTCTTTTCGTGCTGGGCCTTTTCTTCCTGTCGATGAAAATGCGCCCTCTGATCACGCAGGTCACGGTGTTTACCGTCGCTCATACGATCACCCTGGCATTGGCTAGCCTGCAAATCGTCACTATCTCCGCCAGTATTGTGGAGCCGCTGATCGCGCTGTCCATCGTCTACGTCGCGGTTGAAAACATCTTTGCCAAAGGCATCAAATGGTGGCGGCCACTGATCATCTTCGGCTTTGGGTTGCTGCACGGGCTGGGCTTCGCCTCCGTGCTGGGGGAATTCGGGCTGGCCCCCGGCCGCTTTGTCGCCGGGTTGATCGGTTTCAACATCGGGGTCGAGGTCGGGCAGCTTGCGGTGATCGGGCTGGCAGCGCTGGCTTTGTGGCTCAGCCTGCGGGCAGCCCATATGGCCGATCTGGAGGAGGCTGAGATGCGGGTGCGGGACCCTGACGTGATGTTCCGCGCGATCTCCATCTGTGGTTCGATCCTGATCGCCATCGTCGGGGCCTATTGGGCTTTTGAGCGGGTTTTCCTGTAGCGGTTGAACATATTGCCGGCGGCGCGCGTTAACGGATTATGAAAAAGCTGTTGCACCGCGCCGCCCTGAACGCCGAGCTTGTGCTGGACCGCGCATTCGGCGGAACCGGCAAAAGCCGGGTGATTGACCCCTACCTGGGCTACGCAACGCCTGACGCGCTTGTTTTGCGCGGCCGCGTCCTGTCCCGGCTCAACGGCCGTGCCGCGCAGGAGGGGCAGGGACGACTGACCAATCTGCGCAGCATGATTGGCCTTTTCGTCACGGATGAGGTCGCTGGCGCCACTGTCCACGCGAAGGGCGTACAAGCAAAAACCGATGAGGAGGGGTATTTTACCCTCACCCTACCCAAGCCCGACACTCATGGCTGGCATCAGGTACCCGTGCATATCGAGGGGTTCGAAGATACGACCCTCTGCGAGGCGCTTGTGCCGCATGCTGACGCACGGTTCCTGGTGATCTCTGACATTGATGACACGGTACTGAAAACCGGAGCCTACCAGCTTTGGCGCAACCTCTGGACCTCGCTCACCGGCAACGCGCTGACCCGGCAGGTGTTTCCCGACGCGGTAGCGCTGATGACGCGGTTGTCTGATGGTGGGCGTAACCCGATTTTCTATGTCAGTTCCTCGCCCTGGAATTTCCACAGCTTCCTTGCGCAGATTTTCAAGCGGACCGGGTTGGTGCGCGGGCCGAAATTCCTGCGCGATCTGGGCCTCAGCGAAAACCAGTTTATAACTGGCACGCATGGCGACCACAAAGGTGGCAGCATCGACACCATCTTGTCCGCGCAACCCGGTTTGCCTGTGATCCTGATCGGCGATACCGGCCAGCATGATGCGGAGGTTTATCTGGACGCCGCGCGTCGTCACCCTGACCGCATCAAGGCCGTCGTCCTGCGCGAGCCTGGCCCAGGCCCGGATGCAAAAATGCGCCATGCCATGGGCGAGATCGAGGCCAGTGGCGTGACCCTCTACCACGGTACCGATTTTAGCGGCATGACACCGGATGCCGAACTGGCCTAGATAGGTCTTATGGACCTGCCGAGATCGAACATACCGCTCGCCATCTTTGCCAAACTGGGCGCGGTGGTCTGCTTCATCGTCATGGCAACCTTCGTCAAAATTGCCTCTGACACCATCCCGGCCGGCGAGATTGTGTTTTTCCGCTCTTTCTGCGCCTTGCCCGTGATCCTTGTTTGGATCACATGGCAAGGCAAGCTGCGGACGGGGCTGAAAACCAGCAACCCAATGGGTCATCTTTGGCGTGGGCTGGTTGGCACAATGGGCATGAGCATGGGGTTTGCCGCGCTTGGCCTGCTGCCCTTGTCCGAGGTGAAGGCGATCCAATATGCCCAACCGGTCCTGGTTGTGATCTTTGCCGCCATGTTTTTGGGGGAGCAGGTCCGGGTTTTTCGCCTGACCGCCGTCGCTTTGGGTATGACGGGCGTGCTGGTGATCATGTGGCCCCGGCTCACGGCCTTTTCGGATGCGGGCGTTGACCCTTATCTGGCCTTGGGTGCACTGGTGGCCTTTGGCTCGGCGGTGATGGCGGGCCTCGCCCATGTGTTCGTGCGCAAGCTAACCGCGACGGAGCCGACCTCAGCCATCGTTTTCTATTTCGGCGTCACAGCCTCCACCCTGTCGCTGATCACCGTGCCTTTTGGGTGGGTCATGCCCACCCCATTTGAGCTGTCCATGCTGGTCGGCGCAGGTCTGGTGGGCGGCGTCGGGCAGATTTTCCTGACATCAAGCTACCGCTACGCCGACGCTTCCGTCGTGGCGCCGTTTGAATACGCCTCGATCCTGTTCGCCATCGGGATCGGGTTCTTCGTGTTTGACGAGGTTCCCACGCTGGTCATGCTTGTAGGCATCGCCCTGATCGTTGCCGCGGGCATCCTGATTATCTGGCGCGAACGCCGTCTGGGGCTTGAACGCGCCAAGGGACGTAAAGTCATGACGCCGCAGGGGTAGCGTTTCCTGATGGCTCGGAAATGTGGTATGATGGTCCAAGGAAAAGGAGGCCTCGACATGAAGCATGTTCTAGACCAATCCACCCAATCCCAGACACTAACCGCACGCCGGTACGTCTATGCCAAGTTGCAATCAATGAAACCGTCGGCCCCTACACTGACTCTGCAACGCCGCGCGGCCCACAAAAAAACGCACGCATCCGGGATACGCGCGTTTCTTCGAATTGACCGGTATGGTGGCGGTTAAGCCCGCACCAGCTTCTCATACCCTTCCGCGATGTCGCGGGTCAGGGCGCCGACCTCGAAATTATAGTCGCCGATGGACCCCACGGGGGTAACCTCGGCGGCGGTGCCGGTGAGCCAGCATTGCTCAAACCCTTCCAGCTCCTCGGGCATGATGTGGCGCTCATGGACCTTGATCTGGCGCTCTTTCAGCATGCCGATCACCGTTTGGCGGGTGAGCCCGTTCAGGAAGGCGTCGGGGTCAGGCGTGTGCACCTCCCCGTCCTTGACGAAGAAGATGTTGGCGCCCGTCGCTTCCGCCACGTAGCCGCGATAGTCGAACATCATTGCGTCGGAGCAGCCTTTGGCCTCCGCCGCATGCTTTGACATGGTGCAGATCATGTAGAGCCCGGCGGCCTTGGCGTGGCAGGGGATGGTTTCAGGGCTGGGGCGCTTCCATTTGGAAATGTCCAGCTTGGCCCCCTTCATCTTGGCGTCGCCGTAATAGTTTCCCCATTCCCAGGCAGCCACGGCCATGCGGACCGGATTGCGGTTGGAGGCGACACCCATGTCATCCCCCGCGCCGCGCCACGCGATCGCGCGCACATAGGCGTCCGTAAAGCCATTGGCCTTCAGCACCTCGTATTTCGCGGCTTCGATCTCGTCGACGGTGTAGGGGATCGGCATGTCCAGTTCGTTGCCGGAAAACAGCAGCCGCTCGGAATGTTCGCGCGACTTGAAGATGGTGCCGTTATAGCAACGTTCCCCCTCGAAAACGGAGGAGGCGTAGTGGATGCCATGGGTCAGAATATGGACGTTGGCGTCGCGCCAGTTTACCAGTTTGCCATCCATCCAGATGACGCCATCCCGATCATCATAGCCACCAGCCATCGCCCTAATCCTTCTACAGCGTTTCCAAAAGTTGCGCAAATAAGTCCACATCGGACATATAATGTCGCAAAAGCTGAGATTCGCTACCACTGGCGTCTTGGAAAGTCAACAAGGCTGACATAAACTGACTGTTAAGCCGGCACTGGTCCGGCGCGACGAGGAAAGGGCAGATCATGGCAGATAGCGGCATGGGCGCAGGCCCGAGGCCCAGTGGCGAAAGCCTGCTGTTCTTGACCGACGACCAGCTGCGCCGGGGCATCGAGGCCATGTTTTTCGCCTATCGTGGCTTCACGGCAGACCCGGACCGCATACTGGCAGAAAAATCGTATGGCCGCGCGCATCACCGCGCCCTGCATTTTGTTCACCGGTCGCCCGGCACAACGGTCAATAACCTGCTCAATATTCTTGGCGTAACCAAGCAATCACTGAACCGGGTGCTGCGCACGCTGATCGAGGACGGGCTGGTGCAATCGAAGGTGGGCGTTCAGGACCGGCGGGAGCGCCACCTTTTTCTCACCGAAGGAGGCGAGGCGCTGGAAAAGGTTCTGTCCGAGGCGCAGCGCAAGCGCATGCGCGCCGCTTACCGAGAGGCCGGACCGGAGGCTGTTGCAGGCTTCCGCCAGGTGCTACAACAAATCATGGACCCCGAAATGCGCAAACATTTTGATCAGTTGAAGGATGGTATGTGATGTCCCAGAACGACGCGCATTTGTTGATTGTCGATGATGACGAACGCATCCGCACGCTGTTGCAGCAGTTCTTGTCGCGCAACGGGTTCTGGACCACTGCCGCCCGCGATGCTGATCATGCGCGCCGGCTGCTGGCTGGCCTGGATTTCGACCTGATCGTTCTGGACGTGATGATGCCCGGCGATGACGGGATCACCTTCACCAAGGAGCTGCGCAAGACGCAGGACACCCCCATTCTGCTGCTGACCGCCAAGGGCGAGTCGACGGACCGGATTTCGGGGTTGGAGGCCGGGGCGGATGACTACCTGCCGAAGCCTTTTGAGCCGAAGGAGCTTTTGCTACGCATCAACGCGATTCTACGCCGCGTGCCCCAGGGTGAGGAGGTCAACGACGCCCCCAAAGTCCTGCATCTGGGCGAAATTCGCTACGATATCGACCGGGGCGAGATGTGGCACGGCGATGATATGGTGCGGCTGACGGCGACCGAGGTCTCCTTGATGCGGATATTCTCCGCGCGGGTGGGGGAGCCGCTTTCCCGTTCCAAGCTGGTGGAAGATCTGGGGCGCGACAAGGGGCAGGCGCAGGAACGCGCGGTGGATGTGCAGATCACCCGGCTGCGCCGCAAGATCGAGGCCGACCCGAAGCAGCCCCGCTATTTGCAGACGGTGCGCGGAGCGGGCTACATGCTGGCACCTGATTGAGCGCGCCGGATTTGAGTATTTTTGAAGCAGTGATGACATGACGACAGCGCTCCTGACCCATGAAGACGGCCTGAACCACGTGACGCCCCCCGGCCATCCCGAACGGGTGGACCGGCTGATGGCGATCTATGCCGCACTTGATACGATCGAGGACCCGGCCTTAGTGCGGGTCGCGCCGCCCTTGGGGTCCGAGGCCGATGTGCTGCTGTGCCATCCACAAAGCTACATTGACAAGATCAAGGCGGCGGCCCCCGATAGCGGCACGGCGGCGCTGGATGCCGATACGCATATGTCGCCCGGATCGGTGCAGGCCGCGTTTCGCGCGGTTGGGGCCGTGACCAAGGCGGTGGACGTCGTACTGGATGAGGAGGCGCAAAACGCCTTCGCCGCGATGCGCCCGCCTGGCCACCATGCGGAGACGGCAACTCAGATGGGGTTCTGCCTGTTTGGCAATGTGGCCATTGCCGCGAAACACGCGCTAGAGCGGCATGGGCTGTCGCGCGTGGCGGTCGTGGACTTCGACGTGCATCACGGCAACGGGACGCAGGACTTGCTGTGGGATGAGGGGCGCACGCAGTTTATCTCCTCCCACCAGATGCCGTTATGGCCCGGCAGCGGCGAGCCGAGCGAGCGGGGCGCGCATGACAACGTCATCAACCTGCCGCTGCCCCCTGAATCGGGTGGCGCCAAGATGCGGCAGGTCTATGAGGCGCAGGTTTTCCCGGCGCTTGACGCCTTCAAGCCGGAGCTGGTGCTGATATCGGCCGGCTTCGACGCCCATGCACGCGACCCGCTGGCCAACCTGAACTGGGTGGAGGGTGATTTCGCCTGGGTCACGGGGCGGCTATGCGACATCGCGGATGCGCATTGCGCGGGGCGGGTCGTCTCGACTCTGGAGGGCGGATATGATTTGCAGGCGCTGGCCGCGTCGACCAAGGCGCATCTGGAAGTTCTGATCGCGAGGGGCAAATGACCGATACACCAGTGGCAGAGATGTCCTTTGAACAGGCGATGACCGAGCTGGAAGGCGTTGTGGACCGGCTGGAACGCGGCGAGGTGCCTTTGGACGAGTCCATCAAGCTGTACGAACGCGGGGCTGAGCTGAAAAAGCGCTGCGAGGCCAAACTGACCGAGGCCGAGGAAAAGGTCGCGCAGATCACCACGGAAGCTGGCAAGGCCACCGGGACCACCCCCGTTCAGGGCATGTAAATGTTCGACGCCGCGCTGAAAGACGCGCAGACGCGGGTTCAGACCGCATTGGAAGAGGCGATGGCGGGGCTGGACGGCACGGTTGCAGATGCCATGCGCTACACCTGTCGGGGCGGAAAACGGCTGCGGGCCTTTCTGGTGGTGGAAAGCGCCCGGCTGCATGACGTGGCGCCGGCTGAGGCCGACCGGGCGGCGGCGGCGATTGAGGCTGTGCATGCCTATTCGCTGGTTCATGACGACCTGCCTTGCATGGATGATGACGCGCTGAGACGCGGCAACCCAACAGTGCATGTCAAATGGGATGAGGCCATCGCGGTGCTGACGGGCGACGCGCTGCAGACGCTGGCTTTTGCGCTTTTGGCTGACGCTCGCACCGGACCTGCGGATGTGCAGGTTGCGCTGATCGCATCACTTGCCAAGGCCTCTGGCGCGGACGGCATGGTGCTCGGCCAAGTGCTGGATATCGAGGCAGAGACCGCCCCCACCCCGCTTACGCTGGACCAGATCACCCGCCTTCAAGCAGGAAAGACCGGCGCGTTGATCGAATGGTCGGCCTGCGCCGGGGCGCTGATGGGCCGTGCAGACCCGGCCCCGCTGCGCAGCTACGCCCGCGCCCTTGGCCTTGCCTTTCAGATTGCCGACGACATCTTGGATATCGAGGGGGACGCGGCGCTGGCAGGCAAGAGGCTGCAAAAGGACGCGGAAGCGGGCAAGGCCACTTTCGTGTCGCTTCTCGGCATGGAAGCGGCCAAGGCGCGCGCTACCTGTCTGGTGGCTGAGGCGCAGGCGGCGCTGGCACCATATGGCCCGGCGGCGGAGAACCTGAAAGCCGCTGCCCAATTTGTGATCTCGCGCAACACCTGAGGCCGCGCGGAAAGGCGTAGACGATGACAGACAGACCCTCCACCCCCACGCTTGACCGGGTCACCTTCCCCGCCGACATGAAGGTTCTGAGCGATGCCGAGCTGACGCAGCTGGCAGATGAGCTTCGCGCTGAGACCGTTTCTGCTGTCTCGGAAACAGGGGGTCATCTGGGCGCGGGCCTGGGCGTGGTCGAACTGACCGTAGCGCTGCATGCGGTGTTCGAGACGCCGAAAGACCGACTGATCTGGGACGTGTCGCATCAATGCTACCCGCATAAAATCCTGACCGGTCGGCGCGACCGCATTCGCAGCCTGCGCATGAAGGGCGGGCTGTCGGGCTTCACCAAAAGATCCGAGAGCCCCTACGACCCGTTTGGCGCGGCGCATAGCTCCACCTCGATTTCGGCAGCACTTGGCATGGCGGTCGCGCGCGATCTAGGCGGCGCGCCTGAGCATGGCATAGGTGATTGCATCGCGGTGATCGGTGACGGCTCGATGAGCGCGGGCATGGCCTATGAGGCGATGAACAATGCGGGCCATCTGGGCAAGCGGCTGATCGTGATCCTCAATGACAACGAGATGAGCATCGCCCCGCCTGTGGGGGCCATGTCGACCTATCTGTCGCGCCTCTATGCGGGTGCGCCGTTTCAGGAATTCAAGGCGGCGGCCAAAGGTGCCGTGTCGCTGTTGCCGCCACCTTTTCAGGAAGGGGCGCGCCGCGCGAAGGAGATGCTGAAAGGCATGACCGTCGGCGGCACGATGTTTGAGGAGCTTGGGTTTTCCTACGTGGGGCCGATTGACGGGCATGACATGGAGCAGCTTCTGGCCGTTCTGCGCACGGTCAAGGATCGCGCGACCGGGCCGATCCTGATCCACGCAATCACAAAGAAGGGCAAGGGCTATGCGCCCGCCGAGGCGGCGATGGACCGGGGGCATGCGACTGCCAAGTTTGACGTGGTCACCGGCAAGCAGAAAAAGGCACAATCTAACGCGCCCAGCTACACCTCGGTCTTTGCCAAGGCGCTGATCCGGGAGGCAGAGGCCGATAGCAAGGTCGTGGCCATTACCGCCGCCATGCCCGATGGCACAGGGCTGAACCTGTTCGATCAGCGCTATCCCTCGCGCTGTTTTGACGTGGGCATTGCCGAACAGCACGCGGTCACCTTTGCCGCCGGGTTGGCTGCGGGCGGGATGAAGCCGTTCTGCGCGCTTTATTCAACCTTCCTGCAGCGGGGTTACGATCAGGTGGTCCATGACGTCGCAATCCAGCGGCTGCCCGTGCGCTTTGCCATCGACCGGGCCGGGCTAGTGGGCGCGGATGGCGCGACCCATGCCGGCAGCTTCGACATTGCCTATCTAGCAAACCTGCCCGGCATGGTGGTGATGGCGGCGGCTGACGAGGCGGAGCTGGTTCATATGGTGGCGACGGCGGTGGCGCATGAGGACGGCCCGATCGCCTTCCGCTTCCCGCGCGGCGAAGGGGTTGGCGTTGACCTGCCCGAGAAAGGCGAACCGCTGGAGATCGGCAAGGGCCGGATGATCCAGCACGGCGCACGCATTGCCATCCTGTCCTTTGGCACGCGCCTTAAGGAAGTGCAGGAGGCCGCCGAACATCTGGCCGCTAAGGGCATCACGCCCACGATTGCCGACGCCCGATTTGCCAAGCCGTTGGACCGTGACCTGATCCTGCAGCTTGCCCGCGACCATGAGGCGCTGATCACGATTGAGGAGGGCGCGATTGGCGGTTTCGGCTCGCATGTGGCTCAGCTGCTGGCGGAAGAGGCGGTGTTTGACGGGGGGCTGAAATTCCGCTCCATGGTGCTGCCTGATATCTTCATCGACCAGGCCAGCCCCGCTGATATGTACGCAACCGCCGCAATGAATGCAGAGCATATCGTCGCCAAGGTGCTGCATGTTTTGGGCGTGGCTGATCTGGGTGCGAAGCGGGCCTAGCGCGGCGTCACGGTTTACCAAGGCGCGGTAAGTGCTACCTTGTCTCTAGGTTTTCGGGGGAGGAGCGCCAACATGGATCAGACATCACCGACACTGCGCTACGTACGCTGGATCATCTTCGGGCTGACCTTCACCGTTTTCGTCTACAAGATGCTGACGACGGATTGGGGCTTTTTCGGCGGCCCATTCCGCTTTCTCACCATCTGGGGATTGGCTGCGTCGACGCTGGCGGCGTGGTTCATGCTGCGCCTGTCCATGGGGTGGAGCACCTCGCGTCACGAGGTCTTCGCCTCTGTCACGACGGTGCTGAACCTGACTGTGCTTTTGATGTACTGGAAGATATATTTTGAGGATCCGGCGCTGTTTTACGGCGTCGATGGGTCGCCCGCGCCTTGGTATGACGAATATTTTCTGCACGGTTTGGGGCCGGCCATGCAGATCACTGACGCGCTGTTTCTGCTGGGTGCCTTCACGCGCATCAAGAGGGTGGCGGTGTGGGTCACCGCGCTGCCCATTGCCTATCTCTGCTGGATTGAGCTGATTGTCGCGCCGCTCAATACGTCGCCTGTGGGCTCCGTCACGCAAGGGTTGCCTTATCTGTTTCTCAACAATCTCGATGTCAGCGCGCGGGCCATGTTCTACCTGAGCACGACGATCACCATGCTCGTACTGATGCTCATCGCCTGGGGCGTCGCTGCCGCAGTCAGGAGGGGTCGCCGCGTTCCCGCAACAGGGCCTCGATCTTCTCCAACCGCTCCTTGATCTCGTCGCGGTAGGCGTCGGTGCGCTCATTATCCTCAGCGGAATGGGCGTCCTGCATGGAGTTCACGATGAGGCCCACCAGAAGGTTCACCACCGCGAATGTGGTGACCATGATGAAGGGGACGAAGAACATCCAAGCATAGGGGTAGATCTCCATCACCGGGCGGACGATGCCCATGGACCAGCTTTCCAGCGTCATGATCTGAAACAGCGAGTAGCCTGAATTGCCAAGATCGCCGAACCATTGCGGGAAGCTGTCACTGAATAGCTTCGTGGCCATGACGGAGCCGATGTAGAAGATCAGCGCCATCAGCAGAAAGACCGATCCCATGCCGGGCAGCGCGGTGATCAGCCCTTCGACCACCCGTTTCAGCGACGGCGCGACGGAGACGACGCGCAACAGGCGCAATACGCGCAGTGCGCGCAGGACAGACAATCCTTCGGAGCCCGGTATCAGCGAAATACCGACGATCACGAAATCAAACAGGTTCCAGCCATTGCGGAAGAAGGCGAGGCCGAAGGCGTAGAGCTTCAGCAAAATCTCGATCACGAAAATAGCAAGGCAGATGCGGTCGAGCATCAGGATCAACGGCCCCGCGACATTCATTACGGCAGGCATCGTCTCCAACCCCAACAGGACCGCGTTGAACAGGATGACGCCCAGGATGGAGTAGCGGAAACGGTTGCTTTCCAGCAGAATTTGAAGCTTGTCACGGGACACTTTGATGCGCTCTCCTAAAACGGGTCTCAGGCCATATGGGCGCGCGTGAACTGCGCTGCAAGCTCGACATGTGTGGACCAGCGAAATTGATCCACCGGCTGCACCCAATCGAGGCTGTAGCCACCACTTATGAATATTTCCGCATCACGCGCAAAAGTCACAGGGTTGCAGGAAACGGCGGCAACACGCGCCACGCCCGAGGCTGCTAATTCGATGCTTTGGGCCTCCGCGCCTGCGCGGGGCGGGTCGATGATCGCGGCGTCGGTTTTGCGCAATTCGCTCGGCAGAACGGGGCGGCGGAACAGGTCGCGCGCCTCGGCGGTGACCTTTTTCAGCCCCTGCGCCTGTCGCCAGCCCTGATCTAAGGCGTGGATCAGGTCAGCTTCCCCCTCCAGCGCCCACACCTCGGTGGTTTGGGCGGCGGGAAGGGCGAAGGTGCCGCAGCCCGCAAAAAGGTCAACCACCTGCTTTGCGTCGCCCAATGCTTCCGCAACGCATGCTGTCAGCACCGCTTGCCCATGCGCGGTGGCCTGTAGAAACGCACCCGGTGGCGGGGTGACTGAGGCCGGGCCAAATTGTTGCGCGGGCGGGGCGCGCAGGCCGATCACCTCCCCGTCCCAGGCGAGGCGGGCGAAGCCTACGCGGTCGGCCAACGCGGCGGCCTGAAGGCTGGCCTGTGGTTCAACCGGTTTGCAGCCGCGCATGTCCAGATCAATCCCGTTGTCGGACAGGTTGATCACCAGTTCCAGCGGGGCCTTGCGGGAGGCCGCGATGACGGTCAATTCTTCCAATGCCGGGATCGCGGCCATGATCGTGGGGTCCAGCAGCTGGCAATCTGGCACCTCGATCAGCACGTCTGAGGCGCGGGCGTGAAAGCCCACCATCGCGCCCGATTTGGTGCGTTTGCCATGCAGCGTGGCGCGCCTGCGGCTATGAGGGGGGGAGGTCAGAATGGGCCTGATCTCCGTCTTGATCCCGCGCGCGGCGAGGCCTGTCCGGATGATGTTGGTTTTCCATTCAGCCACGAAGGCGTCATTGGCATGCTGCATGGCGCAACCGCCGCAGCTTTTGAAGTGCCGGCAAGGCGGTTTTACCCGATGGGCGGAAGGGGTGACGATGCGCGCGGCACCATCTGGGCCAAGCGTGATCTCTTCGCCGGGCAGGACGCGCGGGAAAGGGCCGGCATCCTCGGCCATGCCCTCGCCTGCGGCGGTGATCCGGGTGATTTTCAGTGTCATGCGGGGTTACTCGGCTGCCTCGGTAAGCCCTATAAACCCGCCAGACTGCCGCTGCCAATAGCGCGCATAAAGCCCGCCGTGCGAAAGCAGCTCTGAATGGGTGCCTTCCTCGACGATGCGGCCGGCGTCCAGCACAACAATGCGGTCCATCCGGGCAATGGTCGACAGCCGGTGGGCGATGGCGATGACGGTCTTGCCTTCCATCGCCCCTTCCAACGCGCTTTGGATATAGGCCTCCACCTCGCTATCAAGCGCGCTTGTCGCCTCGTCCAGCACCAGAATGGGCGCGTCTTTAAGCATGGCGCGGGCCAGCGCGATGCGCTGCCTTTGCCCGCCCGAAAGTTTTACGCCCCGTTCGCCCAGATGCGCTTCATAGCCGGTGCGGCCCCGGTGGTCTTCGAGCTGCAGAATGAACTCATGGGCCTCGGCCTTCTTGGCGGCGGCGACCATGTCATCCTCGCTGGCGTCGGGGCGGCCGTAGCGGATGTTGTCGCGGGCGGAGCGGTTGAACATGGCTGTTTCCTGCGTAACCATGCCGATATTCTGCCGCAGGCTATCTTGCGTCACGTCGGCCACGTTCTGCCCGTCAATGGTGATCGCGCCTTTTTCGATGTCGTAAAGCCTGAGCAGCGCAGCCACCAAGGTGGATTTGCCCGCACCCGAGGCCCCGACCAGGCCCAGTTTTTCCCCCGGCGTGATATGCAGGGTGACGTCATTGATGCCGCCCGAGGCGCGTCCATATTGGAAGGTAACCCCGTCAAAGCGGACGCTGCCGCTGTTGACCAGTAGCGGATGCGCGCCGTCCATGTCGGTCAGCGCGTGGGGCGGGGTCAGGGTCCTCATCCCGTCTTCAACCTCGCCGATATTGGCGTACATCCCCATCAGCGCGAAGCTGACCCATCCTGTCATCTGCGCGATGCGGATGGACACTGCACCGGCGGCGGCGATGTCGCCCGGCGTGGCAATACCCGATTGCCAAAGCATCACGGTGCCGCCGATCAGCAGTACCGGCAGGATGCCTGCCGTCGTCATCAGCGCAAAGCGGAAACCCGTTGACAACGCGCCAAATTCCAACGCGCGGTCGCGCAGCGTCGCCATGGCACCAAGGGCGGAGCGGTCCTCGAACTCCGAATGGCCGAAGAGTTTGACCGTTTTGATATTCGTCACCGTGTCTACCACCTGCCCGGTAACGAGCGTGCGCGCGCCAGCCCGCGCGGCGGAGCGTTTGCGGATGCGCGGCATGAACCAGCGGATCATCAGGATGTAGCCTATCAGCCAGATAGCCAGCGCTGCTGCGATGCGCCCGTCAATGGTAATCAGCAGCAGGACCGACCCGATGATGGAGGCAAGCGCGAAGAATACCACGTTGATCGTCTCGTTCGTGACCTCTGTCAGGGCGCGGGCGGTTTGCATTTGTTTCTGTGCAATGCGGCCAGCGAAGTCGTTGTCGAAATATTCAACAGAATGCCCAAGGGTCCAGCGGTGCAGACGGCTTTGGATCAGAGGGTAGACGTTGGGCGGCACGACGATCCCGTTAAACGCGGCGGAGCAGCCGAAAGCCAAGGGTCGCGCCAGTAGGAAGAACCCGATAAACAGCGCGACGAGCCCGGCGTTCTGCCCGAAGAACTGGGCCGGGTCGCCGGTCGTGGCGGCGGCATCAATCACCCAGCCCAACAGCAACGCGGTCACGGCCTCCATCGTGCCGGCCAAGGCGGAGAAGCAGGCGGCGATCACCAGAACCGGCCAGGTTCCGGACAGGCACCATTTGATGAACGGCCAAAGCGCGCGCGGCGGCGGGCTACCTGCTGGCATGAACGGATCGATCAGGTTGCCTAGCCGCTCCAGAATGGGGGCCAGTCGTTGCGCTATCATTCAGCCGCCTCGTCGCTGTCGTCACCGGTGTTCAGGAAGCCACCCGATTGGCGCTGCCAGAACCCGGCATATAGCCCGTTCTGCGCCAAAAGCGCGTCATGGGTGCCGTTCTCGACGATTTTGCCGCCCTCGATCACGACAATGCGGTCAAGCTGCGCGATGGTGGACAGCCGGTGCGCAATCGCGATCACCGTTTTGCCGGCCATCACCCCGTAAAGCGTGTCCTGAATGGCGGCCTCCACCTCACTGTCAAGCGCGCTTGTCGCTTCGTCCAGCACCAGGATCGGGGCGTTTTTCAGCATGACGCGGGCCAGCGTAATACGCTGCCGCTGCCCGCCGGACAGTTTCACGCCACGCTCTCCGACATGCGCGTCATAGCCGCGCCGCCCTTCCGGGTCGGAGAGGTCCAGAATGAAATCATGCGCCTCGGCGCGTTTGGCAGCATCGATCACCTGTGCCTCGGTGGCGTCGGGGCGGCCATAGAGGATGTTTTCGCGCACGGATCGGTGCAGCAGCGTGCTTTCCTGGCTGACCATGCCGATATGACTGCGCAGGCTGTCCTGGGTCACGGTGCGGATGTCCTGCCCGTCGATGAGGATCGCGCCCTTTTCGGCGTCGTAGAAACGCAAAAGCAGCTTCACCAATGTTGATTTGCCGGAGCCGGAGCGACCAACGATGCCGACCTTCTCCCCCGTGCCGATCTGCAGCGTCAGCCCGTCCAGCCCGGTCACCGCGCCGCCGTAATGGTGCGACAGGTCGCGTATCTCGATCCGCCCCTCGGTCAGGTCCAACTCCGTTGCGCCCGTCTGGTCGACCAGCGTGATTGGCTGCGCGATGGTCTCCAACCCCTCCGACACGACCCCAAGGGAGCGGAAGAAGGAGGACAGCGCCCACATGATCCAGCCGGTCATGGCGTTCAGCCGCAAGGTCAGCGCGGTTGCTGCAGCCACGGCCCCGACGCTGGCCGTGCCTTGCATCCAGAGGTAGATCGCCCAGCCCACGACGCCTACGATCAAAAGCCCATTCAGCGTCATCAGCATTAGGTCCATCAGCGTGAATATCCGCATCTCCCGTGCAAAGGTCTGGCGTGCGCGTTCTATGGATTCCTTTGCGAAATCGATCTCCCGGTCGTGATGGGCAAAAAGCTTGACGGAATGGATGTTGGTGTAGCTGTCGACAACGCGGCCTGTGACCTCCGACCGGGCATCGGCGGCGGCTTTGGAGGCCGGCCCAACGCGCTTCATTGTCCAGCCGACCAGCATTGCGTAAAGCAGCAGCCAGATCGCCAGCGGCAGCGCCAGCCTCGGGTCGGCGTCGCCCAAAAGGATCACGGCACCGATGAAATAGGCGAGCGAAAAGGTGATCGCGTCAAAGACCTGAAACACGGCTTCCCCCGCGGCGGGCGGGGCCTGCATGATGCGGTTGGCGATGCGGCCAGCAAAGTCATTCTCAAACCAGCCGACGGATTGGCGCAGCACGTGTTTATGCGCCCGCCACCGGAACAGCGTGCCGTAGTTTGGCAGGATCGCGTTGTTCAGCAGCCCCACATCGAAGGCTTGAATGACGGGGCGCAGAAACACGATGAAAAGCGCTACTGCTATGACCTCAAACCCGTAATCAGCCATGAAGCTGGCGCGGTCGGCCTGGCCCAGAATGTCGACGATGCGGCCCATATAGAAGATCAATCCGATCTCGACCGCGGCGACCACGACCGACATCAAAGCGGCAATGATGAACAGCTTCTTGAATGGCTGCGAATAGGCGCGCATGAAGGGCCACAGCTTGGTGGGCGGGGCGTCGACCTCGTCATACGCCACGTAGGGGTCTACCAGATTTTCAAGGTATCGAAACATCGGCACGCCTTTGCTCAGCCGGTCCGTATACAGGATCTAGGACAAAAACACCATGGCGGCCGACGCGGCGAGGGCCATGGCCATCCCCGTTGTAAAAATTGTCCACGCCCTTGGTGTGTTCAGAAGGTAGGTCAAAAGCGACCCGGCATAGCTCCAGAACAGGCAAACAAATAGGTTGATGCCTGAGAAAGCCAAGGCCAACCGCGCGGCCTCCTGCATTGGGGCGAGCCCCGCCCCATAGGCGGATGAGGCGGCTAGCGCCACGGCCCAGACCTTGGGGTTCACCCATTGAAACAGCACGGCCTCGATGAAACGGAACGGTCGGTCGCGGCCATTGGCGCGCGGCGCGCGGGCGGAGCGGAACAGCTGCCATGCCATCCACAAAATCCATCCGCAGGCGATCAGTTTCAAGGCAAGCGCCAGGGCCGGTTGCGCCACTAGCAGCGCGCCGATCCCAAACCCAGTCAGCCCCGAGGTCACGCCCACACCTGCGGCCACGCCCGCCACATGCGGCAGGGTCGCGCGGAAGCCGAACCGGGCACCTGATGTCGTCAGCATGATCACATTCGGCCCGGGGGAGAAGAGCCCCGCGAAGACAAACAGGTAAAGCGGGTCGATGTTCATTCCGCCAGAAGCTGCCGTTTGGTGAGCGTAAAGCCTGAGGCGATCCAGCGGGTCTCGCAGGCGCGCAGATGCTCGCCCAATGCCTTGCCCTGGTAACGGGGTTGCAGGTCGGCGGCGTTGACGGGAAAGCTGGCTTTCGCGCCTTTCGCTATCTGTTGCTCAAGGTCGGCAGGGGCGGGTTGCCCCGATGCGGCGGCGGCCACCACGCCTACGTTGCGGGCGTGATCCGCGCCATGGCGATAGGCCATCTCTGCCGGGGGCGTACCTGCCTCCAGGTCATGGCGTGCCTGCGACAGGCGCCTGGCTTGCGCCTTGGACAGCCGCCAGCGATCTGACACCTCCTCCCCCCCCAGCAACAGGGCGCGGCGGGTCCAGTCAGGTGTCGCGCCGTCTTCCAGATGGATCAGAACCGCCAAACCGGTGGCCTCCGCCCCAGGCATCACGCGCGCCAGAATGCCAGCGTGCTGCATTGCGGCCACTGCAGGGGCGGGGTCCGGGGCGGTCAGTAGCTTGATCATTTCCGCCCCCACCCGTTCGCGCGACAGCCTTTCAAGCCCGTCCGCATGCTCCGCACAGGCCGCCAACCCGTCAGCGTCAATCCCCCCCTCCGGGTCGCCGTACCAGGCGGTGAAGCGGAAGAACCGCAGGATCCGCAGGTAGTCTTCGGTGATCCGGGCGGAGGCCTCTCCGATAAAGCGGACCCGGCGGTCATTGAGGTCGCGCAGCCCGGCAACCGTGTCCGTTACCCGACCCTCCGCGTCGCAGTAAAGCGCGTTCATCGTGAAGTCGCGGCGCTGCGCGTCCTCTTCCAACCGGTCAGAGAAGGTCACGCGGGCATGGCGGCCATCGGTCTGGGTGTCATGCCGGAAGGTCGTCACCTCGAACGGGACGCCCCCCGACATCAAGGTGACAGTTCCGTGGTCGATGCCCGTTGGCACCGCCTTGAGCTGATGCGCGCGCGCCAGGTCGAGCATTTGCTGCGGCCGGGCATCGGTTGACATGTCGATATCGGCGACCGGGCGGTGAAGCAGCGCGTTTCGGACGCAGCCGCCGACGGCATAAAGCGCATATCCCTCAGCGGCAAAAAGCTGGAACAGGCGTTGCGTGGCTTGTTGGGTCAACCAGCCATCCGTGATCCGGCTCACGTCGTGACCCGGTCGGCCAGGGCCCGCAACATGCGCGCGGTGGCCCCCCAGATGTAATAAGGGCCGTAGGGCACGGTGTAGTATCGCCGCGTCGCGCCCCGCCATCTGCGTCCTTCGATACTGAAATTTGCCGGGTTAAGCACATGGACGAACGGCACGGTGAAGACCTCGGCCACCTCCCCCACCTCGGAGCGGGGCGTGAAAGCGGTGTGCTGCCATGCGATGAACGGCGTCACCCGAAACCCGGTCACCGTTTCATGACACGGAAGCGCGCCAATGATTGTGGCGGCGTCGGGGGGCATCCCGATCTCCTCCTCTGCTTCGCGCAGGGCGGCGCTTGCCAGATCAGGGTCGGTGTCGTCCAGCTTGCCGCCCGGAAAGGCAATTTGGCCCGGATGATGCTTCAGCCCAGAGGCGCGTTTGGTCAATGTCACGCGTTCTTGCCCAGCCTCCCCGCTGAGCAGGATCAGCACTGCCGCCTGTCGTAGCTGCCGGTCGGCGGGCAATACGGTGTCCGGGTTCAGGTCAAAGTCAGACGACGCCGCGCCCGGTTTCCCGAGCGCGGCCTGCACATTTGATATCAGGTCACTTGAGCGGGTCATCAAGCCCTTCTGCCTCGAAACCCAAGGTCCGGGGATCCAGCACGTAATGCGCGCCGCAGAATTGGCAGTCAGCGGTCAAAGTACCTTCATCGGTTGTCATATGCGCTATGTCCTTCGCCGAATAAATCGACATGGACTGCCGTACTCGGTCTTCCGAGCAGGTGCAGCCGAAGGTGATCGGCTGTGCGTCATAGACAATCGGCGCTTCCTCATGGAACAGCCGGATCAGCAGGTCCGTCGGCGCGATGGATGGGCCTATCAGCTCGATCTCCTCGACCGTATCCAACAACACATTCGCCCGGTTCCAGTTTTCATCGGCCTCGCCTTCCAGCAGGTCGCGGCCTTCCAGAAGCCCGGCCTCGCCTGAGCCCCCCTCCTTCGCGATTAGCGGAGAGGCTTTTGGCATATGCTGCAACATAACACCGCCGGCTCGCCAGCTTGCGTCTTCGCCCGGTTCCTGACTGCGTCCATAGGTCAGCGCGAACCGGGTGGGCAGTTGTTCGGATTGCGCGAAATAGGTCCCCGCGCAGGCGGCAAGGCTGCCGCCGGCAAGCGGTGTGATCCCCTGATAGGGCTTCATGTCGTTGCCCTGATCGATGAGGATCGCGAAAAAACCATTGCCGATCTGGTCAAAATGAGGTCCGTCTGCTGCCAGCGCCTCGTCATCGAAACTGGCATAGGCACGCAATTTTGCCGGTTTGCCATCATCCGTGGGTCCGAAGTAATCCGTGGCAATCAGCCGAAGCGGGCCGTCGCCGCGGATTTGCAGCGACAGTTTCCAGCGCAGATCTATGGTCTGGCCGATCAATGCGGTGAGCAGAGCGGCTTCAGCCACGGCGGCCTCGACCGCAGGGGGGTAATTGTGCTGCGACAGGACGGCGTCCAAGACGCCATCAAGCCTCGCTACCCGGCCTCGGATGTCGGACCGGTCAAGCTGGAACGGCAGGACAGTGTCGTCCCAAGCGATTTTTTGTCCAAGTGTCATGGGATACCTTTTTGCGCCCGAAACAGGCATACCGCGTCTATATAGGCAGGGCAACGCGGCGGCCAAGTCGTCGGAGGCGCGTGCATCGCAATCCCGTAATGCGGCAGCGGCATATCGGCGAAACAGATGGGCGTATCGGCTGAACAGAGGAGTAACGATGATCCGAAGATTTGGCGACGCGCCGCAAAGTGGAAGATCGTATATAACGCGGCCCGGCGCCTACGCAGTTTTGTGGGATGGAAAGAGGGTGCTCTTGACGCATCAGGCAATGCCGGTTCCTGAATTGCAGCTGCCGGGTGGCGGGATAGATCCGGGCGAAAGCGGCATTCAGGCATTGCACCGTGAGGTCCGCGAAGAGACCGGTTGGTCAATTTCGCTGATGGTCAAACTTGGTACCTACCGGCGTTTCACCTTCATGCCGGAATACGATCTTTGGGCGGAGAAAATCTGCCATATCTTTTTGGCCCGACCGGTATTGCGGCATGGCCCTCCGACAGAGCGCGGCCATAGGTCGGTACATATGTCGCCGCGACAAGCAGTTGCTGCGCTCGATAATTCCGGCGACCAGCATTTTGCGCGCATGTTATTCGCTGGTCTCTAAACCGCTCGTCGGGAGGTGTCGCCGGATTGCTGGCCGCGCAGTAGCCGATTTCTCTGTGAGGAATTAGTGCTGGCGCTTCTCGAAAATGAGGGCGGAGATATCGTCGCTGAAATCGGCACTTCCGCCAAACTCGATCAGGCGGCTGTAAATTTCGTCCAACAATGGCAGGCCTTGCATGTCGCGCCTTTGGTTGAGAATGGCGTCTAGCCCCACCTCCTCAAGCTGATGGCCCTGGGGGTTCTCGGCCTCGGTAACGCCGTCTGAGTAGAGCAGCAATTGGTCGCCGTCATTGAGTTGAAACTCAAATGTTTCATAGGTTGCAGCGTCCAGCAGCCCGATTGGCATTCCGCCGTCACCAAAATATTCAAGGGTGCCATCTCTGCGGATCACCAATGGGTGCGGGTGCCCTGCCTGTACACATTTGACCTTGCCACTGACCAAATCCACCGTGGCCAAGGCCATCGTAAAATAGTGGTCCGTTTCCAGCTCTCGCAGCATAGTTTCATTCAGTGCGGTCGCTGTCTCGGCCGGGTCGCGGGCGGCATAGGTGCCGGTACCGGTCTCTACGAGGGCAATGTTTTGCGAAGGTGATCTGCCGCTCAGATACCCGGCGAGCTGGGCCGTCATCAGGGCGGATGCCACACCGTGACCAGAAACATCAAGCGAGTAGATTCCGACCTCTGAGGGTGAAATCTGAAACTCCCCCACCAGATCGCCACCGACATGGCCGCTTGGGTGAAGCATCAGCCCGATGCGGCCGCCCCCATAGGCTATGTCGGTTTCGCGAACGAGCGATTGTTGCAATCGCCGCGCCTCAACCAGATCGCTTTGGACGCTGTCATAGAGCTTGCGGATTGTCTCGAATGCGTCATTGACGACCTTGTTCTTATGGGTCAGTTGGCGGTGCATTTCAACGATGCGTTCGCCTGCGCGCAGACGTGCCTGAAGCTCTCCAAAAATGAAAGGCTTGGTCAGAAAATCATCCGCGCCGGAGTTCAGACCCTCCGCGACCTCGCGGCTTTCCCCCTTGCTCGTCAGAAGAATGAAATAGCCGTAGCCCTGCCGCTCAAGCTGCCGAAAGGCGTGGCAGAATTCGGGTCCGTTCATGCCGGGCATCATCCAATCGCTGATGACGATGGTGACCTCTTGCTGTTTGCAGATCTCCAGCCCTTCCATGCCGGTTTCAGCTTCCAGTACGTCATATCCCCATTTGACAAGGGCTTTCGTCAGCATCTTGCGCTGCATGGCGCTGTCATCCACGACAAGCACAAGATTAGGCGCATCGGGATTGGTGACGTTTTCTTCCTCCCAACCATACGAGGAGTCGACCAAAGGGCTATGCACTGAAATGGCGTTTGTCATACCTCTTTTTGGCTGAACCGCGTTAAGAAGCGATGAAGAGCCCCAGGGATTGGCTGGAAACGTCGATGACAAGGAAATCTTAACGGCTTCGTTGTTACATCTTCTCTGCGAAAGGGTGTTGCGATGATAAACTGGGACCGCGTAGACGAGTTGGTACATGATTTTGGCGAAGATGATTTTTTAGAAATCGTCACGCTGTTTCTGACGGAGGTGGAAGCGAAACTTGCTGAAATTGCGCATGACGAGGCGGCAGTTTTGGCGGAGGGTTTTCATTTCGTGAAGGGCAGTGCCGCCAATCTTGGCTTTAAGGCCTTGCATGATGCAAGTGCGGAAGCGGAGACTTCGCCAGATCGTAGCAAGCTGATTGAAATCCGGGAAATTTTTGATAGCTCGAAACAACAATTTGAGGCCGGCGCAAAACAGCTGCCTCGCATGCAGGCGCACCGGGTTGCTTGAGCTGCGCTAGATCAGAAATTCTGACAGCACCGGGTCATTGGTAATGTCCCGATGTGCGAAACCACCCGCCTCCATTTTCCGGGTCAGCTCTGCGAAGGTTTCGGCGTGGCGCGTCTCCAACCCGATGAGCACTGTGCCGAAATTGCGTGCGGATTTCTTGAGATATTCAAACCGGGCAATGTCGTCATCTGGACCCAGCAAGTCCAGGAAATCACGCAACGCGCCGGGGCGTTGTGGCATGCGCAGGATGAAGTATTTCTTGCGGCCCGAAAAACGCATCGCGCGTTCCTTTACTTCGGGCAGCCGTTCAAAATCGAAATTGCCGCCCGATGTCACGCAGATCACCCGCTTGCCGGAAATCTGGTCGCGAAGCTCATCGAGCACGTCAATAACCAAGGCGCCGGCGGGTTCCAACACGATGCCCTCGGCGTTCAGAAGATCGAGGATTGTCATGCAAATCCGATCCTCCGGCGCACGCAGGACATGGTTCACGTTCACCCCGCGCAATTGAGCGAATGTGTGGGTGCCAATGCGCGCAACCGCCGCGCCGTCGACAAACGTGTCGACCCCTTGCAGCGTCACGGGTTCGCCCGCCTGCAACGCGGCCGTCAGGCTGGCCCCGCCCGTAGGTTCCACGTAGCGGATCGTGGTTTCCGGTGCGGCACTGGCGAAATACCGGGTCATTCCCGCCGATAGCCCGCCTCCGCCGACGGGCAACAGCACCATGTCTGGCGGGGCGTCCATCGCGTCTAAGCATTCGACCGCCACCGACGCCTGCCCTTCGATGACATCGACATCGTCAAAGGGAGCCAGAAAATGCGCCTGCGTTGCGGCGCAATGGGATTGTGCGGAAGCCAGCGTTTGGTCGAAATAGTCGCCGGTGAGCCGAATCTTGACGTTGTCACCCCCAAAGGCACGGGTTTTGTCCACTTTCTGCTGTGGGGTGGTGATCGGCATGAAAACCTCTCCCGACACGTTAAAACTGCGGCAGACATAAGCAAAGCCTTGCGCGTGATTGCCGGCGCTGGCGCAGACAAAATTGCGCTGCTCAGGGTGGCACGCGCGCTGCTTGCGCATCGCGTTAAAGGCGCCGCGGATCTTGTAGGAGCGTACCGGCGACAGGTCCTCTCGCTTGAGATAGATATCGGCGTTGAATTTTTTGGACAGGTAGTCGTTGCGTTGCAACGGCGTGGGCGCGAAAACATCGCGCATTGCCTCGGTCGCGGCCCTCGCGGCGGTCTCGAATTCACTCATGGCGCGCGGGCTCCGCTGCAGATGGGGACAAGCGCGCAGTAAACGTCGGACCGACGGCTGCGTCAATCTGGCCGGCGCGGCCTTGCGTCCAAGGGGCGGTCGGGTTACCTCGCGCGAAACCAGATGGAGATCACGCCATGGCCGCGCCCAAGAAAGTTGTCCTCGCCTATTCCGGGGGGCTTGACACCTCGATCATTCTGAAATGGCTGCAGACCGAGTATGGCTGCGAGGTTGTGACCTTCACCGCTGATCTGGGCCAGGGGGAGGAGCTGGATCCGGCGCGCGAAAAAGCGGAACTATTGGGGATCAAACCCGACAATATCTATATCGAGGATGTGCGCGAGGAATTCGTGCGCGACTTTGTGTTCCCGATGTTCCGGGCGAACGCGGTTTACGAGGGGCTTTATCTGCTGGGTACCTCCATCGCGCGGCCGCTGATTTCCAAGCGGCTCGTCGAGATTGCGGAAGCCACGGGCGCGGATGCGGTTGCACATGGGGCAACTGGCAAGGGCAATGATCAGGTCCGTTTTGAGCTGTCCGCCTATGCGCTGAACCCCGATATCAAGGTGATTGCGCCCTGGCGGGAATGGGACCTGTCCTCGCGCACAAAGCTGCTTGAGTTTGCCGAGGCGCATCAGATCCCGATTGCCAAGGACAAACGCGGCGAGGCGCCGTTCAGCGTCGACGCAAACCTGTTGCACACGTCGTCCGAAGGGAAGGTTCTGGAAGACCCGGCCGAGATGGCGCCGGATTATGTCTACCAGCGTACCGTCCATCCCGAAGAGGCGCCTGACACGCCCGAATATGTTGAGATCGGGTTTGAGCGTGGCGACGCGGTGTCGATCAATGGCGCGACGATGTCGCCTGCCACGATCCTGACAAAGCTGAATGAGCTCGGTGGTAAACATGGCTGCGGGCGGCTTGATCTGGTGGAGGGTCGTTTTGTGGGCATGAAATCGCGCGGCATCTACGAAACACCGGGCGGCACGCTTCTTCTGGAGGCGCATCGGGGCATTGAATCGATCACGCTCGACCGAGGGGCGGCGCATCTAAAAGACGAGCTGATGCCGCGCTACGCAGAGCTGATCTATAACGGCTTCTGGTTCTCGCCCGAGCGGGAAATGCTGCAAGCCGCCATCGACGCCAGCCAGACCCATGTGACCGGGACGGTGCGGTTGAAGCTTTACAAGGGGTCTGCCCGTACCGTTGGCCGCTGGTCTGACCACTCGCTTTATTCCGAGGCGCATGTGACCTTCGAAGAGGATGCAGGCGCCTATGACCAGAAGGATGCGGCAGGTTTTATTCAGCTCAACGCCCTGCGGTTGAAACTGCTGGCTGCGCGCGACAAACGGATCAGGGGATAAGCGTTCCTTTGGGAACGCCTGACAACAGATGCATAGCTAGGCCGGGATCGCCATTGGGCGGGCCCAGTCGCTGCGACGGGCCGGCTGGTAGAGCGCGGCCCGTTTCCGTTGGGAGTCCCGAACCAGTTCCCTTTGGTGACGCATGTTCGGGCAGGGATAGGCCAGGACTTCGCTGGCGGTATCGGGGCGATATCCTAAAGCGCAAAACAACCTGTGCCGGTCGGCATCAGTCAGGGTTTGCAGGGCCATCTTGCCGCAAAAGAAACTTTCCGTGGCGACGTCATTTGCAAAAATCACCCCATGCTCCTGCAAGGCGACATGCCAATAGGTGACCGGCCCGCCTGCCTTAACTTGGGAAATGCCGGGCGCGCCGATCAGTGCCTTGGCTGCCACAAACACCTCGGGACGTCCGAAAAGTTCGACTGCAATCATATTGCGGACCAGCACCCGGTGTTGGGGCGACAGATAAAGCGCGCGACTTGGAAAGCCACGACCCAAGGCACCGGCTGCAATGCGAACGGGGGCGGATTTGGCGCAGGTAATGGCGAGTTTCTGGCAGTGGATCCATTTCAGGGCGCGGGGACCGTATTCGGTCATCACGAGGTCGCCACAACAGAGGTCTTCGACCCGTTTTTTGTCAGCCATTGTGTCGATCAACGTGCCGGAGGCAAAGCACACGATCGTCGAATTATCGATCGACGCACCCGGCGTGAACCCCCTGGCGGAGTTGTTCTGGACCGTCGCAAGTTCTACGGACTGTATATTGACATTGTCCAGAATGTTGTTGGCCGTGAAAAAGACATCGCCATTCGTGGTTTGAAACACAAGCGCCGCAAAAGAAAGCGTGCTGCCATCGCCCAGGGTCACGACGACATCGAAAACCATGCTGGAGTCCGATGCGACAGTTTGGGGGCCGCTTCCCAGGTCATAGGCAATTTGATCGCCAGAAGTGTTGCCTTCGTCGTTATCGTCAATCCTGCCGTCATCATCCTGATCCGTCATCGTAACAGTCACGAATTGAAGATCGTCATATGTTCCGATCAGATCGGCAGCATTGGTCGCGACGATATCTGTTTCGTTGGTGTCCACATCAGCGAAATTGCCAAGGTAGATCATAGTTGCGACGGTTTGGGTGGGCATGGTGAAGCACTCGTTAAGGTTAACTGCGCCCTTCTTGCATGTAGGGTTTGAAAAAATGTTTAAGCGGCCCAAGTCTCTATCAAACTTATTTCACCCGTAACCGCTGCGTGCGCAGGATGGCATAGGCGGGCAGGGCTTCCTCGCATAGCTCGGCCAGATCACCGGACAGATCCGGTAACGGCCCCTCTGGTCCCGCAAACCCTGTGCTTTGATGGACGGCGTTGTACCAATGCTGCGACCAGATGCCGTCAGCCTCAATGCCGCCCGCAGGCCAGCTGAGCATATGTGCGTCAAACGCCAAATCCAGCGCGTCGCAGAGCGCTCGCAGCATAGCCTCCGGCGCGTCCCGGATATCAGCGCTGTCGATCACCACGCCGCCATATTCCTCGTAGAGGTCCAATTGCTGCTCCACTCCGATATCGGCGAGCGTCACCTGCTCTCGCTTCACCTGATAGCTGGCCAGCACACGGGCGGGGTGCCGTATCAGGAAGACATGTTTGCACCCTTCGGCCCATTCCAGCGGGGTCTCGGGCAGGACGTGGTGGCACATGTGTTTCTGGTAGGTATGGGGTGCCGGCCCCTCCTGCGTGCAGGCCTGCGCGGCGCGGTGCCAGTTGGTTTCATGGGCGGCCATCACCTCCGCCGCCATGGGGTCCGCGCGGACTGATTGCTTTAGGAAAGCGGCGTAGAATGGCTCGTCCATCACGTCGAAATCGGGGCGGGCGGCGAAACTGTACATCATCGCGGTGGACAGGTTGCGCGGGCCGGACCAGCAGGCAATTCTCATCGCTGCCGCGCCCCTTCGCGTGATATCTGTGCAACGCCGGTCGCACGGGCTTCCTGTTTTGGCTCGTTCATGTCACGTCCCCGCCTTAGTCGTCCCCCAAAGTCAAGCTTTGCCTGTCACGCCCGTGTGATCAATGGCAAAACGATGCACGTATTTTGAGAGATAAGGCGAAAGTTTGAGATGACCGATTTGAGCACCGACACCAATCCCGGCGAAACGCAGCGCTTTGAATTTTACGGCACCGCGCGGGAGTGGTTCGGTATCTGGATCGTCAACCTGCTGCTCAGCATTGCCACTTTCGGCATTTACTCGGCCTGGGCCAAGGTGCGCCGGAAGAAGTATTTCTACAACAACACCTATGTGGCGGGCCGCAATTTTGACTACCACGCGACGGGCGGTCAAATACTGATCGGGCGGATCATTTTTGTGGTTGGGTACCTGTTGTTCTTTTTCCTGAGCAACCTGAGCCCTATTCTAGGCGGGCTGATGGCCCTTGCTTTGATGGTCATCCTGCCATGGCTGGTTGTGCGGTCCATGCAGTTCAATGCGCGCATGTCGAGCTATTCGAACGTGCGGTTCAATTTCGTGGGCTCTGTGTGGCGCGCTTTCCTTGTCTTCATCCTG
>CALHHY010000126.1 GCA_938030665.1 uncultured Litoreibacter sp.
TGGCGGACAGGAAGGGATTCGAACCCTCGAGACGGTCTCCCGCCTACACACTTTCCAGGCGTGCGCCTTCGACCACTCGGCCACCTGTCCGCCGACGGGTTTATCCAATGGTTTGGGGGCGATGCAAGCGGTTTTCTGGCAGTCTTGACCGTGATTTCGCGCAAACCGGGCTGACCGCCCTTAGGAAGGCGACTTCGCGTCTTTCGTGGGCCGGGTCCTAGCTCTCGATAGCTTCTGTGCCGCGCAGGGTCTCCGGGTTGCGCAGCCATAGGTCACGCTGTGCGAATGGGATCTCAATCCCCTCCTCAGCGAAACGGCGGGCGATCTCGTGATTGATCTCAGACGGGGCTAAAGCCACGTAGTTGACGTCGCGCAGGATCGCCCGGATCTCGAAATCCATGCTATCCGCCCCAAAGCCGGTGAAGAAAATATTGGGTGGCGGGTTCAAGATCACTTGCGGATGTGCCTCCGCAATCTCGCGCAGGACCCGTTCGACCAAGCGCGTGTCGGTACCATAGGCCACGCCGACCGGCACGATGATCCGGCCCGTCAGGTTGCCTTTCGTCCAGTTGGTAACCGAGGTGGAGATCAGGTCGGCATTTGGCACGATCACGTCACGGCGGTCGAACGTCTCGATCCGCGTCGCCCGGACAGAGATATCGCGCACCACGCCCATCGTGCCACCCACCTCGATCCAGTCGCCCTCGCTGATCGGGCGCTCCACCAGCAAGATGATGCCCGAGACGAAGTTTGACACGATGGTTTGCAGCCCGAAGCCGATGCCCACAGAAAGCGCGCCTGCAACAATTGCCAGCGAGCTGAGGTCGATGCCCGCCGTGGTAATGGCGATCAGCGCAGCCAGGAAAATCCCGATATAGCCCACGCCGGAGACCAGCGCGTTGCGCCCGCCCAGGTCGATCTTCGTCTTCGGCAGCACCTGCGTTTTCAACGCACTTTGGGCGAGCCGGGTCAGCATGTAGCCAATGGCGAAGATGATTGCGAAGGTGATGAAATCTGTGGGGGAGATCCGCGTGTCTCCCAAAGTCACCCCAGCCGATATCATCGCGAATGTCTCGGTGATGTCTGCGGTGCGCGCGCCCCAGATCAGCGCCAGTACCGGCAGGGCGAATAGCGCGAGGATAAAACCGATCAGGACCGGCACCAACGCATTGGCCTTGTCCTCGTCCCGGGTCAGCAGGGCGTAGACGTCGCGGATGAATCGCTGCGCCACGACCAATGCGGCGAACAGGGCCAAGGTCAGGACGGAGGCGAAAACCATGATGCTGCCCGCCATCACGTAGCCGATGGCGGCGGCAACCGGCCCCAGGACACCTGCGACCAGCGCGCCGCGCGCCAATATGCTTGTCAGCAGATTGCTCCGGCCAGCACTTGCGTCGCCTGCATCGTCCTCAGCCGCGTTAGCCAAGGCGCGCAGCATCAGCTGGCCCAGCCGGAACAGCATGATGCCCGCGGCAAGGATCACCGGGAAAAGCAGGATCCCCTGCACCGGTGGCGCCATGCTTTGTTCCAGCACCCGGTTTTCGCTGAGGCCCACAATGCCCTGCTGCAGCGCCAGAAGCGCGCCCAGAAGCAGCATGTAGAACCGCCCTTCCGTCAGGCCGACGGGGCCAAGGGTCAGAATAGGTTGCGGCGGGTAGGCCCTTGGGAAAATTTGATTCGACAGCCAGCGAGCGGCGGCCACATAGGCCACCAGCCGCGCGATGATGGCGAAGATCGTGTCGCCCACGGCGGAGGTCAGCTCGATCGCTTCCAGGGCGGAGATCAGGGTCAGGATACCCGCAACCGGCAGGATCACCCCGAAAAGGGAGCCCAGAAATGTCGCGACCCGCAGACCGGCATGGCTTTCGCCGTTGCTTTTGCGCAGCTTCGACAGGCCCCGTTCGATCCAAGCGCCGGAGCGCAGGACCAGCACGAGACCGATCACCACCAGCAGGATCGTCAGCGGAAGCTGCTGGCGAAAGCCGCTATTGCTTGCCCAGGCGGCGTAATTGTCGGTTACCTCATTTGTCACCGTCTCCCCGACCTTGGCGGTAGCGAGTGCTGCTGCAGGCCAGTCAACCGGGTTCAGCGGGGTCGGGTCCAGCCGGAAAACACGCTCCGCCTGTCGTTCGCGCACCAGCGTATCAAGCTGGCTGATCAGGCCATTGGCGCGGGTAAAGGCCTCCTCTGCGCTTCGGACCGGCGCGAGGGAGTTTTGCAGCTGCTCTTCAAGCGTAGCACGGCGGTTGGCGATGTCGTCAGGCTCTGTTGCGTCCCCCTCAGGCGCGGGGCCAAGCGCCTCGATCTGTTCGCGCAGGGTCTGGATTCGGGTGGCATTAATGTCCTGGCCCGCCAGAAACCGTTCCCGCCAGGTGACAAGCTGCTGGCGCAGAACCGACAGCCCCTCATTCGAGGCGGCACCGGTATCCAGTACGCCTTCGGCGCGCTGCGCGTCCCGTTCCCAGCGGTCATAGTCGAGCGTTTCGACCTCTGGGGCGGGCATGGTTTGTGCGATGGCACCGCTCGAAGGGGCAGCTGCCATCATGAAGAGGGACAGGATCAGGCAGATGAGACCACGCAAAGCGGCGATCATTCCTCGAACACGGTGGGCAGGTTACGTGTTTCGGCGTCAAGCCAATCGGGGACCGGCAACCCCCTCTCCTTCAGGAAGGCGGGGTTCCACAGCTTGGATTGGTAGCGCGTACCGTAGTCGCACAGGATCGTCACGATGGTGTGGCCTGGCCCCAGATCGCGCGCCATGCGCACAGCACCTGCCGCGTTGATGCCCGACGACGCGCCAAGGCATAGCCCCTCATCCTTCAGCAGGTCGAAGACAATTGGCAACGCCTCCTCGTCAGGGATCTGGCAGGTGAAATCAGGCGTCAGCCCTTCGAGGTTCTTGGTGATGCGCACTTGGCCGATGCCTTCCGCGATGGAGCCACCCTCCATCGTTAGCTCACCTTTGGTGTACCAATCGTAAAGCGCGGCCCCCATGGGGTCGGCCAGCCCGATCTTGACGCCTTTGGGCTGCAGCGCCATCGCCACCCCTGCCAGCGTCCCGCCGGAGCCCACGGCGCAGATGAACCCGTCAACCTTGCCGCCGGTCTGTTCCCAGATCTCGGGGCCCGTTGTCTCCACATGGGCCTGCCGGTTGGCGACATTATCAAACTGGTTGGCCCAGATCGCGCCATTCGGCTCGGTCTTGTTCAGTTCAGTGGCCAGCCGTTCCGAATAGCGCACGAAATTATTGGGGTTGCGGTAGGGGGCGGCGGGGACCTGCACCAGTTCGGCGCCGGCCAGCCGCAGCATCTCCTTCTTTTCTTCGCTCTGGGTTTCGGGGATGACGATCACCGTCTTGAACCCCATGGAGGCGCCTACAAGGGCCAGCCCGATGCCGGTATTGCCGGCCGTCCCCTCCACAATGGTGCCGCCGGGTTTCAGCGCGCCGCTTGCCACCGCGTTCTGGATAATGGTCAGCGCCGGGCGGTCCTTGACGGATTGGCCGGGGTTCATGAATTCGCACTTGCCGAGGATCTCGCAGCCGGTCTCGTCAGACAGCTTGTTCAGCCGGATCAGGGGTGTGTTGCCGATCAGGTCTGACAGGTCTTTCTTGGTGGTCATGTGCGGCCCCTCCCCGGACGGATATGCGTTGCAAGATGTGTAGGCGGGCCGGCGGGTGAACTCAACACCATGCCCGCGGCGTCACCCACAGAATTTGGCGCGGTTGGCGGCCAGCCAGAGGGCGGACAGAACCAGCGGCGCATTCTCGGCCTCGCCATCGTCAATGGCGGCCATCAGCCGCGCGAAAGGCACGATGAGGGAGCGGATATCCTCCGCCTCGCTTTCCAGCCCGCCAATGCCTTCAGCAACCTGCGACAGATCCGCGATTCCGATGAAGGAGGTCAGATATTCCGTGTTACAGCCCGGCGAGACGTAGTAGCTGGACGCTTTGTGCAGGGCGTTTAGGGTGATCCCGGCCTCTTCCTGCGCCTCGCGGCGGGCGGTGTCTTCCAGGCTTTCGCCCGGATCCTGCCGGCCAGCGATGGCCTCCAACGACCACGGGTTGGGGTCGCCGCGCAAGTAAGTCCCTGCGCGAAACTGCTCGATCAGCATTACCTGATCGAGCACGGGGTCGTATGGAAGCACGGTCACCGCGTCCCCCGCGACGAAAACCGCACGGTCTACGGGCGAAGAGGGCTGCCCGTCGAAGCGTTTGAAGCTAAGGGTCAGGTCATCAAGCGCAAAGAAATGGCTGTAGCTGTTCTGGCGCGCGATTTCGCTGATATCGCTACGGTCATGGGGCATGCGCAGCCGGGTCGGGCTGGGATGGCACGCGGCATTCAGCCTTTGCTGCGCGCGGGCAAGGATCACGGGCTGGCGCTGTGCAATCACCTCTGCCGAGGTGGTGATCATGCTTTCCATGATCTCCTTGGCGGCCTCCCGGATCAGGGGGCCATGGCTTTGCTGCCAATATGCCAGCGACCAATCTTCGCCCGGTGCAATATCGGCGCCGTCTGTGGGCCGGTAAACCTCTGCGGCGATCGGCGTGCCATCCGCGACCACCTCAACCGGCTGCCTTATATAGCCATAAGGTGCCTCGAAATAATCGAGCCGCGCAATCTCATCTGCGTTCAACCCGGAAACCAAGATGCCCTCAGCGCTGCCGTCGGCCACGGTCAAAACGGGGAAAGCCGCGCCGCTTGCGCGGGCCACACGGTGACCGGAGAGATGTGCAGGGATACCTTCGACCGTACGGCCCAAAACGCAGGCGCGCAAGGCCGCGTCACGTAGCGTGCCAAAGAGGAAAACGGGCTGCGCGCCCCCTACCCCCACCTCTTGTATGCCCATTCGGAAATGACGCCGGTGACGGCCCCGCCGACCAGCAGGTAGCCCAGGATGGTCGGGTTGACGAGCAAAAGGCCGTAGTCGAAGACGATACCAAACATGCCGGTGATGGCCTCGAACGGGCCGTCATATTGCTTGCGCATGGACCGCTTGAGCATTTCGCCAAGCGCAAAGGCCAGCAGGCAAAAGACGACCCCGCAGGCGCTGGCATAGATCCCGGTATTGATGGCGCTGACATAGCCACGCCCCATCAGCCGCCCCATGATGCGCCAGGCGCACAGCGCCGGGATGATGACGCTGACCGGCAGCAGATAGTTGGTGGGCTGCCCTTCGGGCAGAAGCGGCTTCACCTCCCCCGCGACAAGATAGCCGATCAGGGCGAAGATCACGGCGGCGATCATCCGGGCTGCTGTGGGCATTTGGTCAGGCCTGTATTTGGGCCGCAGGCTGGCGCTTTCGCTTAGCTTTCGGGCCGGGTCATCGTGATCTGCGTCACGTCGCAGTTTCCACCCCAGAACGTACCGGCGCAAGAGGTCAGATAAAAATTCCACATGCGTTGAAAACGTGCATCAAACCCGAGCTTGGCAACCTCGTCCCAGCGGTCGTTGAATGTCTCGTGCCAGCGGCGCAACGTGTCCGAATAGCTTTGCCCGAACTCGACCGAGCCTTTCAGCGTCAACCCCGCCCGCGCGATCTCCGTGCGCAGCGCGGTCGGGCTGGGCAGCATGCCACCGGGGAAGATGTATTTCTGGATGAAGTCCACACCGCGCTTGTACACGTCCCACCGTTTGTCCTGCACGGTAATGATCTGCAGCGTCGCGTGTTTGCCGGGTTTCAGCCGCTCGCGCACCGTGTCGAAATAGACGGGCCAGTATTTTTCGCCAACCGCCTCGAACATTTCGATGGAGGCGATGCCGTCATAGCTGCCGGTCTCGTCGCGGTAGTCCTGCATCTTGATCTCGACCCGGTCGGACAGCCCCAGACGGGCCATGCGGGCGACGGCGAAGTCATGCTGCTCCTTGCTGATGGTCAGTCCGGTGACGCGCAGGCCACGTTCCTTGGCTGCGTATTCGGCAAAGCCGCCCCAGCCGCACCCAATCTCCAGCACGTGGTCACCGGGCTGCACGCCCATCTGGTCGACCATAGAGGCGTATTTGTTCTCCTGAGCCTTCTCCAGGCTTTCCTGTCCGTTGGTAAACATCGCGGAGCTGTAGGTCATGGTGTCGTCCAGCCACAGCCCGTAGAAGTCATTTCCAAGGTCATAGTGATAGCTGATGTTCTTTTTGGCCTGCGTCTTGGAATTCGACTGCATCCAGAAGCGCAGCTTTTCGTACGCACGCACCAGCGCCATGCCGGGATAGCCATCATAGACCTCGTCATTATCGGCATGGACCAGATCCATGAAGGCCTGCAGGTCAGGGGTCGACCACCAAGCGTCCAGATACGCATCACAAAAGCCTAGGTCACCCTCCCGCACGATGCGGGCGAAAAGGTCAGCGTTATGCACGGTGAACTCGGCCACCGGGCCGGGGTTCTCCCCCTCGGCCCTGAAAATGCGCCCGTCTTCGAGCTTGATGTCGAGCCGGCCATTTCGAAGCGTTTTCGCGGTCGCAAAGGCCTGCTTGAAATAGCGCGGCAGGTTGCTCTGCCCCTCGCACGTCTTCAGGACTGTCATGCCCCGTCTCCCCAGATTTGTCAGATATCTTAGACAGATACGGCCCGCAGGCTCAAGAGGTTTCAAAATAGGTGACGTATACGTCGGAATAATGTGAATTGCTCGAAAAACCGCGTACGAGACCCCTCACAACCCGTCCATCCGCTGGCTGCGTTTTCGTCCCCATGCACCCTGCGCGGGTCACGCGCTTTCCGCTTGTGACGGCACCGGGTTGCACTTACGATTTCCTCCCAATTGGACACCTTGGCTTTTGGGAGAGCTGCATGACACGACTATCCACCCTTCTGGGCAGCGCCGCGCTGGCACTGACTGCTACGACCGCCTTTGCGGCGGACCCTGACCTGCTGGTCTTTGACTGGTCGGGCTATGAGGAAGAGGGCTTCTTCATCAACTATGCCGAGCAGCACGGCTCAGGCCCGACCTACGCCTTCTTCGGAGAGGAGGAAGAGGCATTCCAGAAGCTGCGTTCGGGCTTTAAGGCAGATGTTGCGCATCCCTGCTCGCAATCGGTGGATAAATGGTTTCAGGCGGGTTTGATCGAGCCCTGGGATATCTCGAAAATCCCAAGCTACGAAACGTTGGCCAACCTCTACAAGACCGACCCAACATTCGTACGTGACGGCAAGGTCTACTTCATCCCCGCCGATCTGGGCATGACCGGCACCGCCTATAACGCAGACGAAATTACGGCGGAGCAGGTCTCCAGCTTGCAGATTTTCAAGGAACCGGCCATGGCGGGCCGCACCTCCCTGCCCGACAATGTCGATGACGCCTATGCGCTGGCTTATCTTGCGACCGGGGTCGCGGACTGGACCGCCGCCACGCAAGAGCAGTTTGAGGCAGCGTCAGCCTGGCTGCGCGAGGCCCATGCCAATGTCCGCGCCTATTGGGCGGATGGCGCCGAGCTTGCCCAGCTGATGGCCACGGGCGAGGTGCTCGTTGCCTGGTCCTGGAACGAAACGCCGGTCCAGATGCAGGGCGACGGGTTCAACATCCAGTTCGAGCGGGAGGCCAAGGAAGGCTCCTCCAGCTGGTTCTGCGGCTATGTTAACCTCGTCGACGGACCCGGATCTGAAGACAAGGCGCATGACTTCATTGAAAGCTTCCTGAGCGCGGAAACTGCCGACTACATCGTCAACGAATGGGGCTACGGCCATTCTAACACAGCGGCCATGGGCGGCTTTGGGGAGGAAACCCTGACGGAGGTCGGCCTGAACGACATCTCTGCCCCGCAGCTGGCGCAGCTGCCGATGGACAATGCGTTGCGTGAACAGATGATCCGCGAATTCGAGCGAATCAAAGCGGGCTTCTAGCCGATACGGAGGCCGCCCCTCGGGGCGGCCTTCGCTGCCATCACGCGCATTTCCACGGGATATGACGCACCAACCGGAAATAATCTCGAAACTTAAGATCGACCCGTAAGCCGTTATTAATAATAAATAATATCTCACTTTCCCTGCAAAAACGTACAACACGTTTTTACCGCCACGCGGGCCGAATTACTTTCCTCATAGTTTCAATGCCTTAGCTCATGCCAGTCTGTAACGCTTTCCAGATCATGCGCAGTTCGTACAGCCCCAGCCGTGCCACCACCCCGGTTGGCGGGCGATCAAACTTATGTTACCTTTGTCCCCGTCGCGATTATTTTTAAGCGGCGAGAGACGATTTGAAAAAGTCATTTTTAAAGAGGAACTTGGTATGTCTGAAGAAGGCAAGACTGGGTGTGGTTGTGACGTTATGCTGGAAAGCGACGACGTCAGAACCGGCATCATATCCGGCGAAAATTTCAAGAACCGAACGGTCCAATACGCGGCCGTTGACGGGCTTGCGGTGTTCGAAGGGTGCATCGTGCTTGGCACGGTGGACGAGGTGGAGGCGACAACCGCCGCCGCCAGAGAGGCCCTTGAGGCCGAAGGCATGGACACGGATGTGGCCCATGGCGTTGTTGTGACCGGTGCCAACAGGCGCTGGCCAAATGCCACAATGCCCTATGAGATCGATCCAGGTCTTGCCAATCAGCAGCGGGTCACGGATGCGATTGCCCATTGGAGGCAAAAGACGGGCGTCAATTTTGTGAAGCGTACATCGGCCAATGCGTCGCAACATCCCGATTATGTGCGGTTCCGCACGGCAACGGGATGCTGGTCCATGGTGGGCCGTCAAGGCGGGCGGCAGGATATCGGTTTGGCACCGGGTTGCGGATTGGGGGCCACGATCCACGAGATCGGCCACGCTTTTGGCCTGTGGCATGAGCAAAGCCGTGAGGATCGCAACACCAAGGTCAAGATCAACTGGCAGAACATCACCGCAGGCAAGGAGCATAACTTTAATCAGCATATCGCCGATGGCGATGATGTCGGCGCCTATGATTACGGCTCGATCATGCATTATGGCCGCTACGCGTTCTCCAAGAACGGGCAGCCGACCATTGAAAGCATCCCGCCGGGCAAGACCTTGGGTCAGCGCAACGGGTTAAGCACTGGCGATGTCGCGGCGATCCACAGCATTTACCAGCTGTGGGAAACGGTTGATATCGCGCGGGTCTACGCCACCCATGGCAGCAAAAACTGCTGGGTTGCCCCTGTCGGCAAAGGCTGGCTGCGCATTGATCCCAATACCGAGGATGGCTGCGCAAACGTGTTCGACCTGTGCTGCAACGCCGCCGCCTTCGGCAAACGGGTGTCGCTATATAAGAACGGCACCACGATCTACCGGGCCCAGATGGTCTAGGCCCGGCCACATACCTCTATTTTAGCAAACTACATTTTTAACAAGGATTACGACCATGTGGAATAACAACAAAACCGTTACGCGCACCTTCACGACCTCGCAGGCGCAGAATTGCTGGGCCATCATCAGCGGCATCTCTGGCTGGAAAAAAGTCAAGACCGGGCAGAAGGACGGGGTGGCCAATGTGTTTACCGCACTCAACGCGGCCCGCGCCGGTGGCAAACGTGTCGATGTCTACATCGTCAACGACGTCATCGAACGCGTGGTGATGCGCTAGGGCGCGGATTGGAGAGTAGCAATGTCAAATAGTGTAACAGTGACCGTCAGCATGGGCGACGGCGCCAGCGCGGCGCAAAGCTTCGATCTTGGCGGCGACGGTACCGCCCCGCCTCCTATCGGCGACAGTGCCGGTGCGGACTCCTATGTCGCCGAGACGAGGATGGACGGCGGCGACCCGCCCCCCCCTATGACGGGCGACAACGCGGATATGCAGGCCGGGTCAGATGGCGACGGCTCGACAAGCGCCCCACCACCGGGCCATGATGACGCCGACGACGCGGGCAGCGATTTCGACTTCGACGAGGACGCGCCGGAAGACGACGCCCTTCCGCCGCCCGACATGTAAACCTAAAAATGCCCCCCGCCGCTGCAAATGCTGCGGGGGGTTCATCGCACACCAAATGCGAGGGCCCCCATGATCCGTGGACGACTGAAGTTCGAAAACCCTGAGGCCGTTGAACCAGGCCAGAAGGTCACCGTCACCCTGCAGGACACATCCCGTTTGGGTGACCGTTCGGTCGACGTGGCGAAGGTTGTGGCGACCATTCCGGAAAATTTCGACGCGTCATCCGAGACCCTCCCGTTCGAGATCGACGTCCCCCATGTCGCCCCCGCCACCACGATCAAGGCGCATCTGGCCAAACATGCGGGCAGCGATATCCAGCTGGGCGACCTGATCACCACCCAATCCATCCCGGCGGCCCCCGGTGAAGAAGTCACGGTGCCCCTGCAAATGGTGGAGTAGCACCCGCCCCCTAGGCTGGCCCGTTCATTTTCACACACACCGCGATTGCAACTGCGGGGCAGCGCCCCTATATCTAACTTGTCCTTCGGGACTATGGACATAAACGCGCTCGTAATAAGCGGATCGGACCCGGGGGCGGTACCCGGCGACTCCACCAACATTCGTTCATTTGGCGACGATGGGGTCGAAATAGGATCGACGAACGTCTAAAGGTGTTAGCTTTGTCTCGGTGAGTTACCACCGTTATCGGTACATTTAAGCTAGTTGCAAATGACAACAAAGCTCCGATCGCACTCGCAGCGTAAGCTGTGCGTAAGATCGAAATCTTAAGCCCTTAGGCCTAGCCGCTTAAGGCGGGGTTCGCAGGTACCTGGCAACAGAAACCTGCATTTTCCACCGCCATTGACCGCTTAATATCAGGCATCCGGATTGCTGTGATGCAGCGCGTTCATCGCTTCATGCGCCCCCCAGAGAGGATCGCCTTCTTCCATGAAGGGCCATTCGGTGTCTGAGGCGCTACGGGCCACCACCATTTTTGCCTCGCCCGTCAGCTTGCGCATGGCCCGGCCCGCCTGCGCCGCGTCTTTGTACCTCAGCACGATCGTACGGTCATCTTCCTGACCTTCCTGACGCAGCCAGTCGCCCGGCCCCACAAGGTCGATGATGGCGTCCAGCTCATGCTGTTTGGAATAATACTGCACGCCGGCGCCCGCGCCCCATGGGTTTGTGGCGCGGGGCATGTCCCGGCAGTTGATTTTCAGCGTGTCTTTGCCGAGGCGGACGTCCTCCTGCTCCTGCGCACGGTCCGACAGCGCGGCCTCCGCTTGCTCCACCCGCGCCAGCGCGTCTTTCAACGTGCCTGAGACAAAAGTGGTGGCGATGGCGTCCGCGTAGCCACCTAATGTATCCAATGTTGGCAACTTGCCGCCTGACGCAGCCGCGTCGGTTTCGTAGTCGCGATTTTGCGCCGTGAATTCCAGCCCGCTTTCATTTCTACCGCCGCCAGAGCCGTAATAAAAATGCGCGCGCCGGCCGAATGTGTTGTTCTCCCACGTGATATGGAACTTCGGCACGGTGTCACTTTCCGCGTAGTCTACCCTGATGTGGTATTTCATGTCGTTGTTGTTACCTGAGATCATCAGGTAGTCGCCCTTATGGGTCGTGGTGCCACTGGCCGGGAACAGCCGTTTGATCCCCGACTCGCTGCGTTGCATCACCGCGCCACTTGCACTTTGCAACTGGTTCAGTCGCGTCACACTGGCAGAGGCGTCAGCGAGCTGTTGCAGCTGCGACAACATGCGGTTTCGGGCTTTCCGGGGGTGCCCTCGCGGTGCGTTGATTGGCGGTGCCGCGCCCAAGACGGGGGCAATTAGGGTCTGAAATGTCATGGTGTGAATTGCATAGAGCTTGCCTCTGCGCGTCAAGCCCTGCGCGGTCCGATCCGATCTTGAAGTCAATTTCAGCTTGCTCCCGCGCGCGATGGCCCGGACACTCCGCCCGAGCATCGAAAGAGGAGAGAGCCATGATTGCCGTTATGTTCGAGGTGGAGCCCGCCGAGGGGCAGATGGACGACTATCTGGCGATGGCCGCCAAGATGCGCCCGCTGCTGGAGGAGGTTGACGGCTTTATATCGGTGGAGCGTTTCAGCTCGATCACGACACCGGGCAAGCTGATCTCCCTTTCCTTCTTTCGCGACGAGGAGGCCTTGAAAAACTGGCGCACCCTGGCCGAGCACCGCATGGCCCAGAAGGCTGGACGGGAGGGGCTGTTTGCGGGCTACCGCCTGCGCATCGGGTCGGTCCTGCGCGACTACGGCCTGAACGAACGGCGGGATCAGGCGCCGGAGGACAGCAACATCGCCCATGGCTGCCCGTTCGTTTCTGAGGATGGCACACAGGCTTGACGTGCGCTGGCGCGGACGCGATGCTAGCGACATGGGGTTGCGCGAATGCCCCGTGAGGCGACAGCCCAAGTTTCGCATCCCAAACCAGATTAACAATGGGGTGCAACCATGCCATCTTTCAACGAAATCTCCTGCTCTCAACTCATGCGGCTCATCGGGACGCCCGACGCGCCTGAGATTGTCGATGTCTGCATTGATGAAGACCATGCGGCCGACCCCAGACTCATCCCCACGGCCCGGCGCTGGCCGCATGACCGGTTGGACTCACTCCTCCCCCATATAACGGGGCGCCGGGTGGTGACCGTTTGCCAGAAGGGCAAAAAGCTGAGCCAAGGGGCCGCCGCGCTGCTGCGGAGCCATGGGATCCCCGCCGAGCATCTTGAGGGCGGCAATTTCGGCTGGCGGGATGCGGGGCTGCCACTGGTGCCCACGGCATCCATGCCGCGCCCGTTGCG
>CALHHY010000127.1 GCA_938030665.1 uncultured Litoreibacter sp.
TTGCGCGCGCTGCATGAAGCGGTCCCAGCGCTCTTGCTTGACCTCTGCGGGCACATGGTCCGGCAACGCGTTCGAGCGCGCGCCATCCACGTTTTCGTATTGAAAGCATCCAACCCGGTCCAGTTGCGCCTCGTCCAGCCAGTCCAGCAGGGTCTGAAACTCCGCCTCCGTCTCGCCGGGGTAGCCGACTATGAAGGTAGAGCGCAGGGTGATGTCGGGGCAATCACTGCGCCATGCGGCGATTTCATCCAGCGTCTTGGCACCATGGGCGGGGCGGGCCATGCGTTTCAATGTGTCGGGATGGGCGTGCTGGAAGGGGATGTCCAGATAGGGCAGCACCGCGTTACCCGCGTCGGCCATCAGCGGGATCAGCTCGCGCACATGCGGGTAGGGGTAGACGTAATGCAGCCGCACCCAAAGCTCATCGGCAGGTGCCAGCCGGCCCAGCTCACGCGCGAGGTCGGTGATATGCGACCGCACCTCGCCCTCTTTCCACGGGTTCACGTCATAGCGCCGGTCCAGCCCGTAAGCAGAGGTGTCCTGGCTGATCACCAGTAGCTCCCGCACGCCATTTTCCACCAGCTTTTCGGCCTCGCGCAGCACCGCATGGGCGGGGCGTGACGCCAGCTTGCCGCGCATGTCGGGGATGATGCAGAACTTGCACTTGTGGTTACAGCCCTCGGAAATCTTGAGGTAGCTGTAATGGCGCGGGGTCAGGCTGACACCGGTGGCGGGCAAAAGGTCGACAAACGGGTCGGGGCTGGGCGGCACGGCGGCGTGGACGGCGTCCAGCACTTGTTCATATTGATGCGGGCCGGTGACCGCCAGCACGCTGGGGTGGGTGCCGCGAATGTAATCCTCCTCCGCGCCGAGGCAGCCGGTGACGATGACGCGGCCGTTCTCGGAAAGCGCCTCGCCGATGGCGTCCAGGCTTTCGGCCTTGGCGGAATCAAGGAAGCCGCAGGTATTCACGATCACGGCCTCCGCGCCGGTATAGTCGGGGGAGATCGCGTAGCCCTCCGCCCTCAGCCTTGTCAGAATGCGCTCGCTGTCGACCAGCGCCTTGGGGCATCCGAGCGAGACCATGCCAATGCGCGGCTGCCCCTCCCGCGCGGTGTCGGTCAGGCGGGCTTTGGGCGCGAGGTCGGGGCGAAGGTCAGGCGGGTTCTGGGACATGCCGCGCGTATAGGGGAGGAACGCGCGAACGGCAATCGCCTGGGCCCGGCTGCCCGGCAGACGCTCCTGCCCGCAGCGTGACGTAGCGTCCCGCTTTCACGGCTGATCAACTTGCGCGGAAATTCCCCTTCATACCTGATCGTGACCCCCTTATCTGCCACTCATGCGTTAAGCCACGGCCAAGCGCATCGGGGGCCTTTGTATGAGGCGAGAACAATTATGACGAAGTTGAAAGCAATGCTGGCCGCGCTGGCTTTGGCAGGCGCGACAGGCGCGCAGGCGGCGGTTTTGGATTTCGAGGGGCTGAGCAACGGCGCCTTGGTCGACGGCTTTTCATTCATGGATAACGGGATCACGGTCACAGCCACGCTGTCGGTGATTGGCGGCGCGAATGAGGCGCGCATTTTTGACACGGACCTGACCGGCACGGCGGACCCCGATCTGGAGGCCCCTTTTCTGGGCGGCGGCGCGCTGCGCCCCGGCAATGTGCTGATCATTCAGGAGGAGGCCGGCGTTGCCTCCGCCATCCCGGATGACAATGCCGATGGCGGGGTGATCACCTTCACCTTTGACCGCGCGGTGAATTTTCTGGGGCTGAGCGTGCTGGATGATGCGACGCTCACTATCTCCTCCGACGGGTCGGGGCTAACGCGCAGGCCCAGCATCACGCGGGACGGGGCCGGGCGCAACTTTGCCTTCCGGGATGACATTTTCGGCGATCTGACCCGGCTGACCATCGATTTCAACGGGGCGTCGGGGGCGATTGACAATCTGAGCTTCGCCGCCGTGCCCGCCGTCCCGCTGCCCGCCGCGCTGCCGATGCTGCTGGCGGGCTTGGGCGGTTTGGCCTGGCTGGGCCGCCGTCGCAAATCCGCCTAGGCGCTTCTGGTTCGAGCAGAAGGCCCTTCCGGCACGCGCCGGGACGGTCTTTTTGCGTGCGGCCCGATCCTGTTGCCATGTCGGGGCGGGCGACCCATAGTCGGGGTATATTGACGTGATGTAATAGGTGCGGCCCCGTGGCGGAAACTGATCTGTCGGATTTGAAACCGGCGCGTGAGAACCCCTGGTATATCTTGATGACCCTGCATGGGGAGCAGACGGGGGACGGGGTTGACGGGGAACTGGCCGAGAAAAATGTGCGGCTCTGGAATATCTGGTCCTGTCAGCTGCTAAGCGACGCGGAACGCGCAGAGCTGCGGGAAGCCGGGGCGGCGGTGCCTGACGCCGACGCATGGGAGACGCACCGGGCGGAGATTGAAAAGCGGTTTGCCGACCGGATCGCAGAGGTTGATTGGAACGGACGAGAGATACCCGATCTGCCAGATCCTAAACTATGGATTGACATGTCAAAAACCGCCTTTTCCAATAAGGTTAATTTGGAAAAGGCGGTTTTTGGTCAGCGGGCGTTCTTCAATTCCGTTACTTTCACGCAGGCCGCCTTCTTCAATTCCGCCACCTTCACGCAGGTCGCCTTCTTCGCTTCCGCCACTTTCATGCAGGCCGCCTTGTTCGACTCCGCCACTTTCATGCAGGCCACCTTGTTCGACACCGCCACCTTCACGCAGGACACCTCCTTCGACTCCGCCACCTTCACGCAGCCCGCCACCTTCGACTCCGCCACCTTCACGCAGGACGCCAGCTTCCGTTCTACCAGTTTTGAAGATCGCGCCTATTTCACGGCAACCAGGTTCGGCGATCCAGAAAGCACGTCAGAGGAACCAGCGCTGCTGGATCTGACCGACGCGCAATTCGATAAGCCAGCAAGTTTCCGAGCAGCAAAATTTATCAACAGATTTCCGAAATTTACAGGCGCAATCATACATGAGAGAACACTGTTTCCCTATTTAAAGACGTCATGGCCGAAAGGGTACCCGCTTTATTCTGTCTCCAACTCCTCAATTGAATACAAAACGCTGATGCGGGAAGCGGCAAACTCATGTGCCTTTATTAGAAATCATATCAGAAAGTTAGGCCATCCAGATATTGAGCACTATTTTTTTCGGCGTGAGATGGGCTTCGCCGCGCAACACGTCGAACCTTTGGAAAGGCTCCCAATACTCGTCTACGGCTGGGTATCCGGCTATGGCTACGCGGTCTGGCGTTTGGTGGGTTTTCTTGCTCTTCTCTGGCTGGCCGGTTTCGTGGTTTTTCAAGGCTGCGGCTGGGCGGACCGGTTCTGCGTATTTGCGCCGCCCCAGATCCGGTTGATGTCGTGGCAAGACGCGGCGGGCCTGTCCTTTTCCAACCTGTTTCGGTTCTTCGGCTTTCAGGTGCTCTATTTCCGGGAATTTCTCGGCGACGAGAGTTTGGCCGATAGCTACAAGGTCTTCGCCTCTGCCCAGACGGTGTTCAGCTTCATCTTCCTGTTCTTCCTGGGTCTTGGCCTGCGGCAGCGGTTCCGGCTACGCTAAAAGCCCCTCCCCGTTCAAATGCGGCGGGAATGTGAGAATTGTGACCTGAATCAGGCGTTTAGGCTGTCCGACGAAACAGTTTGTTCAAGGCGGAAAATACGACAAATTTTCACAAAATTGCCCCAAACCGCCGTCATTTCCAATCTCCGACAGAAGCGCGAAATGCGCCAGGAAACATCATTTGGAACCGGACATGTATAAACACACACTTTCAGCGATCCTGCTTTTGGCAGGCACCAGCATGGCCCAGGCGGCCACGATCTCGGTCTTCAACT
>CALHHY010000128.1 GCA_938030665.1 uncultured Litoreibacter sp.
TGGTGCCCAGGGGCGGATTTGAACCACCGACACGAGGATTTTCAATCCACTGCTCTACCCCTGAGCTACCCGGGCACCGGATGTTCGCGAGAGGTATGTTGCTGCGAACGTTCCGCTATTTAGGCCAGCGCTTCGGGCCTGTCCAGAGGGGATTTCCGGAAAATTTGACCCGCGAGTTCAGTGCAGTTTGTCCGGCCCCGCGTCGCCTTCCTCGCGTGGCGCGTTCTGCAGCGCGTCGATCAGCTCATCCGCGTCGTCTTCGTCTTGGCTGGGCACCGCGTATTGACCGCTCATCCACTTACCCAAATCAATATCGGCGCAGCGTCTGGAACAGAACGGGCGGTAGGCCTGAACGGTGGTTTTGGCGCAGATGGGGCAGCTCATTGGGCTATTCCTTTCGGCAGGGGCAGGCGTTCGCGTTTGCGCTGCAGCTCGAAATGGCCAAGGGGGGTCCAGCCCACCAGCGCGGTCTCAACGGGGTCGGCGCGGAAAGCGGCGCGCAAGCCCTGCTCGAACTGCCGACGGTCCTTCTTGGCCATTGGCGCGAGGTCGAGCGTGATTTGCCCCCCCAAGCCGCGGCATCGCAATTGCCGGGGCAGCGCGCGGGCGCAGGCGAGGTTGGCCTTCAGCCCCGCCGCGACGGAGAAATCGCCACCCGTATTCACATCAACCGCAACCAAGGCACGGGTGGGTTCGATAAATAGCGTGGCCTCCCCTGCCCGGCAGTCCGCCCTGTCCAGGTCCAGCAGGGCGTCAAGCACGCCGTGATCGGCAAAGCTTTCGGCGGTTGGCGCCGTGGGCCAGTCCCGCCACGCAAGTTGCTGGGCGTCGGGGGCTTCAACCAGCAGCTCCGCCTCGCCTTCAGTGTCTGCCGTAACGGCAGCGGCCAAGGCCACCAGCTCGTCAACTTCTTCGGCAATGTCGTCGGCTGACGCATCAACCGCGCCCGAGCGGACGATCAACCCGAAACCGCTCTCAATCGCTGTCGAGCTATGGACGATTTCTAGCAGACGCAGCTTTTCTTCCTCGTCGCGGATCTGGCGGGACACGTTAATGCCTTTCGCCCCCGGCGTGACAATGGCGTGGCGGCCTTTGAAGATGACCCGGTCGGTGACGGGCACTGCCTTGCCCTGCTCGGCATAAGAGGTCACCTGGACCAACATCGCGGCACCTGGCCTCAGCCCTTTTGCGCCGCGAAACAGTGCCATCTCACCGCCCGGCAGCCGCATCATCATCCCGCCCTGCCCTTTCAGCGGGCGATCAGCGACAGCCCGGAAAATCGCGCCGGGTGCCGGGGCCGCATCCGCGGGAGGGCTGAGCAGAAAGTCATCAAGCTGGCCGTCGCGCATCAAGGCGGCAGCGGGCCTGCCATCCAGATGGTCGAGGATGATATGCACCCCCTTCACCAGCGATACCCCGCTGTACGGAGCAGTGCCGCTGTCTCGGCCAGGGGCAGGCCGACGACCCCGGTGTAGGAGCCCTGTATCCATGGGATGAACGCGCCTGCAGGCCCTTGGATCGCGTAGCCGCCGGCTTTGCCGCGCCAGTCATCCGTTGCCAGGTAGCCGTTCAGCTCTTCATCGCTGAGGTTTTTCATTTTGACCGCCGTTACAATGTCTTTGGCCCAGATGTCGCCACCGCGCCGCACCACGACCGAGGTGATGACCCGGTGCCTGCGGCCTGACAGCGCAAGCAGAAACTGCGCCGCCTCTTTTTCATCTTCCGGCTTGCCCATGATGCGACGTCCCAAGGCCACGGTCGTATCCGCGCAGAGCGCCACCTCATCCGGCGCCAACTTCAGCGCCGCAGCCTTGGCAAGGGCGATGCGGGCGCAATACTGCTTGGGCTGCTCCGCCTTGAGGGGGGATTCGTCAACATCGGGGGGGCGGATGTCATCCGGGGCGATGCCCAGCTGTGCCAGAAGCTCCAACCGCCGGGGCGAACCGGATCCCAGCACCAGCTTCAGACCGTCATCCGCAGAAAGCGCCGTCATGGGCGCACCGGTCCAACGCGAGGGACACGCGCCCGGACGAGGCGCGACATGCGCGCGCCCTGCACAGGTCGGCCCCTGCGAAGCGGCCTACTTAAAGCGGTAATTGATACGCCCTTTGGTCAGATCATAGGGGGTCATCTCAACCTGCACCTTGTCGCCTGCCAGAACCCGGATGCGGTTCTTCCGCATCTTGCCTGCCGTATGCGCGATGATCTCATGGCCGTTTTCCAGCTCGACCCGAAACGTCGCGTTAGGCAGGAGTTCCTTCACGACACCGGGGAATTCGAGCAGTTCTTCCTTGGCCATGTTCACTCCATCAAAAAACCCGCCAAGCTGCGGGCGTGGCTCTACATGGAACGGGCACGGGGGGTTTTCAAGGGAAATGTAAATGATTTCCCCCCACGTCCCCCGCAAGTTTGCGCCTATCACATTCTATGATAGCGTGCCGCAGGGTTGGGTGTGGGGATTTAACGATGGAAAACAATTCGCTTGGAACACTTTTCCTGAGGCGACCCGGTTGGCTTGCTTTCCTGGTGGTGCTGGCCATTGCCGCCCTGCCCTTCGCGGTTTGGCTTGACCTCAAGACATTGTCCGAACGCAATCTGGAGCGGCAAGCCACCAGCCTCAACAGTATCATCACGAGCGTGCGCGGCTATTACGCGCAAAATGTCGTGAGCCGCATCCTCAGCGCTGAGGGTCAGACACGGCCCCTGCACAACTACCAGGATGTCAGTGGCGCGATTCCGATTCCGGCCACCCTGTCGCTAGAGCTGGGTGACGCGTTCAAAGAGACGGAGGGCGATATCGCCTACCGCTTCGTCTCGGACTTCCCGTTCGAGAACCGACCGCCCCATAACCTGACCCCGTTTGAGCAACGCGCCCTGACGGAGTTTCGCGCGGGGCTCGATGCGGACCCGATGGTGATGGAGACCTCCGGCAACCTCTGGGATCAACGGGTCACCCTGGCCACCCCGGTGATAATGGGCGGAGCCTGCGTGGGGTGCCACAACACCCATGCCGAAAGCCCGAAAACCGATTGGAACGTGGGCGATGTGCGGGGCATTCAGACGATATCGGTGCATCAGCCGGTGGCGTTGAACATCCTCTCCTTCAAATACCTGCTGGCCTATCTGCTGGTCGCGGGCTCTGCGGGGCTGTTCTTTGCGATCCTGCAGTTCCGCCTCGCTGGCCGTTTCAGCACCCTCAATGAGGAGCTGAGCGCCAATAACGCCTTCCTTGCAGGCGTGTCGTTGAAGATCTCGAAATACCTGTCGCCGCAGGTTTACCGCTCGATCTTTTCAGGGGAGCGGGAGGCCGAGATCTCGACCGAGCGCAAGAAGCTGACCGTGTTCTTCTCAGATATCAAGGATTTCACCTCGACCGCTGAAATGCTGCAACCTGAAGAGCTGACCGATCTGCTGAACGAGTATTTCACCGAAATGTCGCGCATTGCCGAAGACCACGGCGCCACGATCGACAAGTTCATTGGTGACGCCATGGTGGCTTTCTTTGGCGACCCGGAAACCTTGGGCACGGCAGAGGATGCCCGCGCTTGCATGCGTATGGCGATTGACATGCAGCACCGGCTGGCGGAGCTGGAAAGCCACTGGCGCGCCCGTGGGGTGGAGCATCCGTTCAAGGCCCGAATGGGGATCAACACGGGCTATTGCAATGTTGGCAATTTCGGCTCTGACGAGCGAATGGATTACACCATCATCGGGGCGGAGGCGAATCTGGCCGCCCGACTTGAAAGCATCGCAGAGCCCGGCGGCATCGTCGTCAGCTACGAGACCTATGCGCATGTAAAGGATATCGTCGAGGCGAAACCGCTTGATCCGGTCAGCTTCAAGGGCGTTGCCCGTGAGGTCATTCCCTATGAGGTGACTGTGCCGCAACGCAGAACCGCGCAATTGGGGTTTGAGGAAATCGACGCCGATGGCCGATACCTTGTGCGGCTAGACGGGGTGGACGAGCGGACCAAGGCAGCCGTGCGCGAGGCACTAATGAATGTGCTTGGGCAATCCTGACGACTGGTCGGGGTCCGCAGCGGGTTGCCTTGGCTCGGGCGCGCTTTGCGCAAGCTTGCGGGCGATATCTTCATTAAAAAGAGCAGATAAAGCATTGGAAAGCTTCAGTGATTTTTTCGTCATGCCGTCCAGATCGCCGCGGTTCCAAACCACATACTCGGTCCCGGTTGGCGCGATCACCGTTGCAGTGGCATTGCCGCCTATCAGAAACGAAATCTCGCCGATGAAATTATTTGCGGGGATCGCGTTGCTTCCGCCCGCCCGTTCCAGATGCACCTCGCCCTTGGTGATGAAGTACAGTTTATCAAAGGCCTCGTCCTTGGTGCACAGCACCTCTGGCTGCTCGACGGTGCGCCAATCCGCATGTTTCATAATCTGGCGAAACTGACCGGGATAGAGGGTCGGAAAGGCCCGATAGAGCGACAGCATCGCCGCTGACATGCCGATGGTCGATCGCTCACGCCAGATGACTAAGATCATGACAATATTTGTCATTCCGATCACCGCGCTGGTCCAAATGGCGTCCCAAAGCGGCGTATCGGAGATGTGGTAGTAGTACAGGATGTACAGGGTGGTCCCCACCAGGATCAAAACGCGCAGCAACAGCTCGTCGCGCACCAGAAAGCCCGCCACATAGAAAGCCAGCGCGGCCTGCACGAAAAGGCTGGCGGTGAGATATTGCGATAGGTCCAAACCGGTCCCCAGATCGTTCGTTTACGTTGCCGAAGCGATCCCGCCCCAACGCATCGGCGCGACGTTGGATCGCCACGGGGGGCTGCGTCAAATCAATTTGCGACATGAAATCAACTATCTTGCCGCCGGTAAGCTGTTTCAAACCGGGGCAGACGAACCTAGTCGGCGACGGGTGGCCCGAAGCGTGCCAGAATACGCGCCTTGATCTGGTCGCGCGCCTGCCGGTAGGCGTTCAGCTTTTCCTCTCGCCCCTCGCCCAGCCCGGTCGGGTCCAGGATCGGCCAATATTCGACCTCAAGGTGGAAATACCGGGTCAGCTCAAGCGCCTGCCGCTGCGAGGCAGGGCTCAGCGCCACGATCAGATCGAAGCCTGACAGGTCATCCCCCCATGCCTGCATTTCTTCAAACGACCGGGTCCGGTGGCGGCTGAGCGCGATATCAAGCTCTGCACAGACCGCCACGGAGAAGCCGTCGATATCAAGGTCATTCTTCACACCCGCCGATTGGACGTAGATATCAGTGCCGTAGAATTTCTTCATAAGCCCTTCGGCCATGGGCGAGCGGACGGCGTTGTGATCGCAGCAGAACAAAACCGATTGGGGCAGCTCCGCGGTCATCTGCTCAGCCCCCGAAATGCAAAACGCAGATCAACGTGAACAGTCGGCGGGCCGTCGGTTTGTCGATATCGGCTTTCCCCTCAAGCCGTTCCTGCAACACGCGCGCACCCTCATCGTGGATGCCCCGCCGCCCCATATCGATGGCCTCAATCTGGCTGGGCGGCAGCTTCTTGACCGCGTCAAAGTAGCTTTCACAAATCTGGAAATAGTCTTTTACGACCTGGCGAAACGGGCTGAGGGACAACAAAAACTGCGGCGCGGCATTGCCGTCCATTGTCTTGATGTCGAATACCAGGCGCCGCTCCCTGATCGCGAGCAGCAGGCTGTAGGGCCCCTCAGGCGCATCATTATGCGGGAGGGAGAAATAGTTCTCCTCCAGCAGATCAAAGATCGCGACTTTCCGCTCCTGCTCGATCTCGGGCGTGGGCGTCGGCAGGCCTGCATCGTCGATTTTGACCGCGTCCAGCCGGTCAGTCGGCTTGCGGTTTTGATTGTTTTCATCGGTCATTGGTTCAACCTGTCCAATCTTGCGCGCACTGACAGGCCATGGGCCTGCAACCCTTCGGATGTTGCCAGTCTTTCCGCCGCCGGGCCAATCGCTTTCAGCGCCTCAGGCGTCATTTTTGACAAGGTGGTGCGTTTGACGAAGTCCATCACCGACAGCCCGGAGGAGAACCGGGCGGAGCGTGCTGTGGGCAGCACATGGTTCGGCCCGCCGATATAGTCGCCGATGGCCTCCGGCGTCCAGGCACCCACAAAGATTGCGCCGGCATGTTTGATCTCGGCCGCGACCGCGTCCGCCTCGGCGCAGGCAATCTCCAGATGCTCGGGCGCGATGCGGTCGGACAGGGTGACGGCTTCGCCTATGTCGCGCACCGTGATCACCGCGCCAAAATCCTCCCAGCTGGCCGCGGCAATGTCGCGCCGTTCCAATGTCTCAAGCTGACGGGTGACCGCGTCCGCCACCGCGCGCCCGAAAGCGGCGTCGTCTGTGATCAGGATCGATTGCGCGCTGGCGTCATGCTCCGCCTGGCTCAGCAGGTCTATCGCGATCCAGTCGGGGTCATTGTCGCCATCAGCGATCACCAGAATTTCGGAAGGCCCCGCGATCATGTCGATGCCCACCTTGCCAAAGACCCTCCGCTTGGCCGCCGCGACAAAAGCATTGCCGGGCCCGGTGATCTTGTCGACCGGGGCAATGGCCTGCGTGCCGTAGGCCAGCGCCGCAATCGCCTGCGCGCCGCCGATCCGGTATATCTCGTCCACGCCGCTGATCTCGGCGGCAAGCAGCACCAACGGGTTGCAAATGCCGGCGGGCGTGGGGGCGCAAATCGCGAGACGGTCGACGCCGGCCACCCTTGCAGGGATGGCGTTCATCAAGACGGACGATGGGTAGCTTGCCAACCCTCCAGGGACGTAAAGGCCCGCTGCCGCAACCGGCGTCCAGCGCCATCCCAGCTGCTCCCCATGCGGGCCGGCCCAGCTGGCATCTGCGGGCAGCTGCTTTTCGTGATAGGCCCGGATGCGCTCAGCAGCCAGTTCAAGTGCATCGCGATCCTCGGACGAGACTTTCGCAACCTCCGCCGCGATTTCCGCTTTCGTAAAGGCCAGCCGCTCCGCTGTCAGCTCCAGCTTGTCGAATTTCGCCGTCAGCTCGATGACCGCCGCGTCGCCCCGATCGCGCACATCCGCGATGATCTCCGCCACGACCTGATCCACATCCGGGCTGTCCTCCCGCTTCATGCCCAAAAGGGCGGTGAATGCGGCTTCGAAATCGGCATCGGTGGAGGACAGAAACACGGGCATGACGCCTCCTTACCTGCGCTTTTGGCGATGCTCAACGGGGCGCAATAAAAATCCTGTCGACCGGCCTAGATGGACGTGAGAGGCAACGGCAGGTCAGTTTCGAATAAGGAGATCACACCTCATCTGTGGTCAGCCGTCTTCCGGGTGGCTTGGCATCTTTCCGGACGGAGCGACATAGGGGCGGGTCACATCCTGCAGGATGGCGTTGACGCATTCGACATCGACCGCGACAGCGCCGTCGCCCGCCAGCGCCAATTCGACCCGGCCCGCACCATCCGTACCGGGTTGCCAGGTGAGAGACAGAAGCGACATCACAACTTCCGAGTCCGCTCGGTCAAGCCCGCTGCTGGCCACGCTGACCACATCGTCAAAGACCAATATGGTCCGAGCCCGCTCGTAGGCGCGGCCCGGTTGCCGGTGGCCTGTCGCATCCTCCCACCGGAAGCGGTTCAGCAGGATAGCAAAGCGACGTTCTTTGGGCAGATACCGCATTTCCCCCATGGGGAAGACCGCGTCCTGCACGAGGGAGGAGAGGACCTGCAAATCCTCCGCATCCTGCGCCAAAAGCCTAAGCGGTTTATCCGCGCCATCTTCAAATCTTGCGTCTTCGCTCATTCCGGCATCCGTTTGATCATCGCGCCGACCGCGCCCAGTTTTTCTTCGATCCGCTCGTAGCCCCGGTCCAGATGGTAGACGCGGCCGACCACGGTCTCCCCTTCGGCCTTAAGCCCCGCGAGGATCAGCGAGACGGAGGCGCGCAAATCGGTGGCCATCACGGGCGCGCCTTTCATCTTGTCGACGCCCGTTACCGTGGCATGCCCCCCCTGCACGTCAACCTGCGCGCCCATGCGGATCAGCTCAGGGGCATGCATGAACCGGTTCTCGAAGATCGTCTCATGCAGCGTGCTGACCCCGTCCGCAAAGCAAAGTGCGGCCATCATCTGCGCCTGCAGATCGGTCGGGAAGCCTGGGAAAGGCTGCGTCTCCACGTCCACCGGTTTCAGGCGGGAGCCGTCATGGCGCACGATCAGGCTGCCCGGCGTTTCCTCAATCTGGACGCCGGTGGCCTCAAGCTTGTCGCAGAATGCCGCGACCAGATCGCGCCGGCCGCCCAGTAATTCAACCTCCCCACCTGCAATGGCGGGCGCAATCATGAATGTCCCCAGCTCGATCCGATCGGCGATCACTTCATGGGTTGCGCCATGCAGTCGGTCCGCGCCCTCAATGGTGATGGTTGAGGTACCTGCCCCCTCGATTTTGGCGCCCATGGCCGAGAGGCATTTGCAAAGATCGACCGTGTCCGGCTCGCGCGCCGCGTTCTTGATGACGGTCGTCCCGTTCGCGAGCGTTGCGGCTGTGATCGCATTCTCCGTCCCGCCGACAGTGACAAAAGGAAACGCAATCTCCGCACCCACCAACCCGCCATCAGGCGCCTTGGCATGCACGTAGCCTTCTTCCAGCGTCAGCGTCGCGCCCAGCTTTTCAAGCGCCATCAGGTGCAGATCGACCTTTCGCGCGCCAATGGCGCAACCGCCGGGAAGCGACACTGTAGCCTCCCCCTCGCGAGTCAGTAGCGGACCCAGCACGTTGAAGGAGGCGCGCAGCTTGCGCACCATGTCATATTCCGCCTTGCGCGACGTGATCTGTCCCGCCGACAGTGCCATCACATTGCCGCCGTTTAGCAGCGCGACTTCGCAGCCCAAGGATTCCAGCAATGCCCCAAGCGTCTTGATGTCCGACAGCCGCGGCACATTGGTCAGCGTCAACGGCTCGTCGCTGAGCAGCGCCGCAGTCATCAGCTTCAGACAGGTATTCTTTGCCCCGGAAATGGGGATCGCGCCCTTCAGCGGGCCGTTCCCGGTTACTACAATCTTGTCCATTACGCCTGCCCCTACCCGTCCTTTTGTGCTTCGCCCGACGCTGTTCTAACGCGCGCCTGAGCCTTTCTGCGGGCCATGTTCGACTTCAGGGCCGCCTTCAGCCGCGCCGTGCGCTGATCCGCCTCGGACCCGCCCTTCGGGGCTGGCTTTCTGGCGCTCTTCTCTGTCGATTTCCCGCTCATGCCCCCACTTACCCCAGAGCGCGAAAAGGGTCCAGATAAGGCTTGCGCCGCGCGGAATTTGATCGTATCCACCCGCCCACGTCGTCCGTGACGCGTGTGTGCTGTGGTAGCTCAGTGGTAGAGCACACCCTTGGTAAGGGTGAGGTCGAGAGTTCAATCCTCTCTCACAGCACCATTTC
>CALHHY010000129.1 GCA_938030665.1 uncultured Litoreibacter sp.
GACATTTCCGCCCTGCCTTTCATGGGCTGCGGCACGTTTGATCTGGGGCTGTTGCGTTGCAAGGTCGGGCGGCTTTCAGTCGCCGGCGAGATGGGGTTTGAAGTCCATTGCAGTGCCGCCGAGCATGCCAACCTGCGCCAGATGCTGCTCGCCGCAGGCGCGGATTTCGGCATGCGGGAAGTCGGGTTCAACGCCCTTCTGTCCCTGCGGCTTGAGAAAAGCTTTGGCATCTGGTCCGCCGAGTTCACGCAAGGCTACACCCCCGGCCAGACCGGCATGGACCGCTGGATCGTCTGGGATAAGGGTGATTTCGTGGGATTTGAGGCTGCCTTGGCCGAACACGCCGCAGGCACACCGGAGCAGGTGGTCGTCACGCTGGAAATTGCGGCGACCGATGCCGATGCCAGCGGGTATGAGCCGATCTGGCAGGGCGACACCCGCGTCGGTTTTGTGACCTCCGGCGGCTATGGGCACACGACCGGCAAATCGCTGGCAATGGCCATGGTGAACCGGGATTGCGCCGCACCGGGGACGGAGCTGATGGCCCATATCGTCGGGCAGGCGCGCAAAGCAACTGTCATCGCGCCCTCCCCCTATGATCCGCAAGGCAAGGCGATGCGCGGTGCGTAAAACCCGGTCTGGCAGGCGGGCAGGGCAGGCGCAGCCCTCCGCCCGCCGAACCAATTACCGGCAACTCAAAAACCCGTTCACCCCGCAAACGATCTTCTCTGATGATGAGGTGGCGGGCATTCACGCGACCTCTCTCAAAGTGTTGGAGGAGCTGGGCATAAAGGTCCTGCTGCCCGAGGCGCGCGCGCTCTTCAAGGCGGCCGGGGCGCGGGTCGATGAGCCAAGTCAGATGGTCTATCTGGGTCGCGAGATTGTCGAGGCGACGGTGGCCACGGCCCCCCGTAGTTTCATCTTGCACGGTGCGACGCCCGAACGTGATCTCGAAATGGCGCTTGGCACGCTGTCCTTTCAATCCGGGGCAGGGGCACCGAATGTGACCGACCTCAAACGCGGACGCCGCCCCGGCACGATGCGCGACGTGACGGAGCTGACCCAGCTGGTGCAGCGCTTTGACGCCATTCAGATGCTCAGCCCCGGTGTGGAGCCGCAGGACGTGCCGCCACATCTGCGCCACTACGCTTTCACCCGCGTGCAACTGACCGAAAGCGACAAAATCCCCTTTGTCTTCTCGCGCGGCACGGGGCAGGCGCTGGACGCGTTCGAGATGCTGGCGGACTTTCGCGGCCTGACCGACGACGATCTGCGCGGGCGGCCGCATTGCTACACGATCATCAACACCAACTCCCCCCGGCAGATCGACATTCCGATGGCGCAGGGGTTGATTGACTTCGCGCGGCACGGCCAACCGTCTATTGTGACGCCGTTCTGCCTGATGGGGGCCATGGCCCCGGTCACGGTTGCAGGCGCGCTGGTCCTCAGCCACGCGGAGGCGCTTGCCGCCATCACCCTGACCCAGCTGGCCCAATCCGGCGCACCAGTGCTCTATGGTTCTTTCAGCTCCAACGTGGACATGAAATCCGGCGCGCCCGCCTTTGGCACGCCCGAGCAGGTCAAGGCCAGCCTTGGCACCGGGCAGCTGGCCCGGATGCTGGGCCTGCCTTGGCGCAATGCGGCGGGCTGTGCGGCCAATATCAACGATGCGCAGGCCGCCCATGAAACCGAAATCAGCGCCTGGGGCGCGCTTATGGCCGGGGCCACGGTTATCATCCATGCGGCTGGTTGGCTGGAAGGGGGGCTATCTGTTTCCTATGAAAAGTTCATCACCGATATGGAGATGGTACAGGTCATGGCAGAGCTGTGTACGCCCACCCCTGCCGACGCCGCCGCGCAAGCTTTTGAAGCCCTGAAGGAAGTGCCGCCGGGCGGGCATTTCTTCGGCTGTGCACATACGATGGAACGGTTCTCGACTGCCTTTTATGAGCCGCTCATTGCGGATTGGTCCAATTTCGGCACCTGGTCTGAGCGGGGGGCGCAGGACGCTTCCACCCGCGCGACGGCGACGTGGGAACAGATATTGGCCGACCACACCCGCCCCGCAGCCGCAACCGGCGACCGCATCGCCGCATTGGATGCCTTCATCGACAAACGCACGCAGGAGGGCGGTGCGCCGCCAAGCGATTGACCGACACGCCCGACCTGCCCGGCAACACCAAGGTTACCCGCGAGGACTGGTTGCGGGAGGCGATGGATATCTTGCTGGCCGATGGCGTGTCAGAGGTCAAAATCTTGACCCTTGGGAGCCGGCTGGGTGTCTCCCGCTCCAGCTTTTACTGGTATTTCAAAAGCCGTAAGGACCTGCTGGCCCAGCTGCTTGCGGTGTGGGAGCAGACCAACACCGCCGTCATGATCGCCCATGCCCAGATGCCTGCCCGCACGATTACGGGCGCGCTGAACAACTTTTTTCGCTGTGTGGTGGACCCGGCTGGTTTCAACCACCGGCTTGATTTCGCGATCCGCGAATGGGCGCGGCGGGACGAGGATGTGCGGGCGGAGGTGGACCGATCCGACACCGCCCGGCACAAGGCGCTGGCGCGGATGTTTGCACGACACGGTTACGCGGCGGCAGAGGCCGATATCCGCGCGCGGGTGCTCTATTACCAACAGATCGGCTACTACGCCCTGGAGCTGGGGGAGACGTTGGAACAACGCCTGGCCCGCGTGCCAGGCTACCTTTATGCCTTTACCGGCCAGCACCCGTCAGCGGGAGAGATTGCGGAATTCACCGCCTTCGCGAGTGCCGTCGTCACGGACGCCGCGCGCGATTGACAAGCCCCGCAGCGCGCTCCAAGCATGAGGTATGTGCCTCTGCCGGAAGGGTTGGACATGCAACAGCTATTCGATCTTAC
>CALHHY010000130.1 GCA_938030665.1 uncultured Litoreibacter sp.
ATTTGCCTTTGTTAACAGTTTGTTAACAATTAAGGTAGGGTTTACCTTACTTTGCTTTGGCGTCCCATTTTCCTACTTTGAGGATGTTCCGTGAGTGGTGGCTTTTGCCATGGGACTTTCTCGAAGGGTGGGTCTTCTTTATTCAGGAGGCATGAACTTCGATCCGGTTTACCGGAAAGCTGTCCATCGGGTTTATAGTCAGCCTGATGGGCAGCACCTTTCACGCCAAAGCCCAGTTGACCCGGCTCCCCAGCATGACCCGACCGGGCATTGGCATGAAAAAAGCGGCGTCGAGTTTACACTCGGCGCCGCTTCCATTTCTCTGACCTCACAATGGTGGCCTAGCCTTTCAGCGCAGCAGCCACTTCCTCGGCGAAGTTCTCTTCTTTCTTCTCAATGCCCTCGCCAACCTCAAGACGGGTAAAGCCCACGATCTCGACGCCGGCCTCTTTGGCGGCGGCGCCGACGGTCAGGTCGGGGTTCACGACGAAGGATTGGTTCAGCAGCGTAACCTCGGCCATGTATTTCTTCATGCGACCCACGATCATCTTTTCGATCACAGCTTCCGGCTTGCCGCTTTCGCGCGCAATATCCATCTGCACCTGCTTTTCCTTCTCGACCACGGCCGGGTCCAGATCGTCTTCCGAAAGGGAAGCCGGGTTCACCGCAGCAACATGCATCGCGACCTGCTTGCCGAAGCCCTCATTGTCGCCGGACAGAGCAACCAGTACGCCAATCTTGCCCATACCGTCTGCAGCAGCGTTATGGACGTAGGAGACGACGGAGGCCCCTTCCAAACGGGCCATGCGCCGCACCGACATGTTCTCGCCGATGGTTGCAACCTTGTCGGTCACCACGGCTTCAACGGACTTGCCACCCATGTCAGCGGATTTCAGCGCGTCGACATCCGACACGCTCAAAGCAACATTGGCGATGCCCGAAACCATTTCCTGGAACTCGGCATTCTTGCCCACAAAGTCGGTTTCGGAGTTCACCTCGACCGCAACGCCCACGCCGCCATCGGTTTTCACGGCCACAAGCCCCTCGGCCGCGGTACGGCCGGATTTCTTGGCGGCCTTCGCCAGACCTTTGGTACGCAGCCAGTCGACGGCAGCTTCCATGTCGCCACCGTTCTCGGTCAGCGCTTTTTTCGCGTCCATCATGCCTGCGCCGGTCGAATCGCGCAGTTCTTTCACCATTGCAGCGGTAATCGCCATCTCATGGGTCTCCTGTAATGAATGGGTGTTCCGAAGGCCTGCAATGCGGCCTTCGGTGTCAGTCAGATGAATGCCGCAGGCTTACTCTTTGGCAGCCGCGACGGTCTCTTTGGTGCTTTCGATATCCAGCGGCGCGCCATCGGCAACAGCGTCGTTAGACACAGCCTCGTCGGAGGCGCGACCAATGGGCATCTCGGCCACGGCTTCCTCTGCAGGGGCCTCGGCCATCGCGCCCAGATCAACACCAGCCGCGCCCATTTGCGCCTGCATGCCGTCCAGAGCCGCACGGGCCACCAGATCGCAATAAAGCGCAATCGCACGCGATGCGTCATCATTGCCCGGAATCAGGTAGTCGATGCCGTCGGGGGAGCAGTTGGTGTCGACGACTGCAATCACCGGAATGCCCAGCTTCTTGGCCTCAGCAATGGCCAGGTCTTCCTTGTTCACGTCGATGACGAACAGCAGGTCAGGCGTGCCGCCCATCTCGCGGATACCACCGAGGGAAGCCTGCAGCTTGCCCTGGTCCCGCTCCATGCCCAAACGCTCTTTCTTGGTCAGGCCTTCAAAGCCTGTTTCCATCGACTCGTCGATCTTCTTCAGACGGGAGATCGAGTTCGACACGGTTTTCCAGTTGGTCAGCGTGCCACCCAGCCAGCGGTGGTTCATGTAATATTGCGCGCATTTCTCGGCGGCTTCCGCAATCGGGCGCTGTGCCTGACGCTTGGTGCCCACAAACAGCACGCGGCCGCCTTTTGCGGTGGTGTCACGTACAACCTGCAACGCCTGGTCCAGCATCGGAACCGTCTGTGTCAGGTCCATGATGTGGATGCCGTTCTTGGAGCCGTAGATATACGGGTCCATACGCGGGTTCCAGCGAGCGGTTTGGTGACCAAAGTGTACGCCAGCCTCAAGCAGCTGACGGAGCGAAAATTCTGGCAAAGCCATGTCCGTTTTCCTTTCCGGTTTAAGCCTCAGCGGGGTGTGAGAGGCGTGCGCCTCAACCGGTGGATGTCATGGGATTTCTCCCCCAATCGACCCGACCCCGCCTGCGAAGTACGCGCCTTCTAGGCCAAGCCCCCCTGCCCTGCAAGCCTTTTAGTTGGGGCGGCAGGACGACTGGCTGCGCCGTGGTTCGCTGTGCCATGGAGAAGGTGCAGTCAGTTGGAGAAATCCCACTGTAAGCCGATCCTGTGAATTCGAATTTATTGCGGTGCGCGTGCGGCGCGAAAAGTTCAGCATCTACGCAAAGTCACATATTGCGACGCAGCGCCGATCCCGGTCGTTCGAGCATCATGCAGCATTTTTGAAGTCGGAATGACAGGCCGCAGGCAAAACCTGCCAAAATAGTCTCGATTCAATTGTTAGCTTTTCGACCTGAAGAATGCATAAATCGCAATTCGCCACAGTCACACCATCAGCCACAACATCACCACTGCCATCCCAACCATCATCAGGTTCTCGGTGAGGCTTACGAACCCAAGCGGGACGTTTGAATTTCCACCGACACATGCGCATTTTAGCTCGCGTTTGTCGATGTAGACGGCTTTGAACACACTGATGGCGCCGATGCTTGCAATGAGCAGCGCCGCGGGGGCGGATACCCAGGTCAGGATCATGCCTGTCATCAGAACGCCCGCCCCCGTTTCCACGAACGGATAGACATAGGCGTAGGGCACCCATTTCCGCGCAAGCAGGTCGTAGTTGAGGAACATCGTGCTGAAGCCTTCGACGTCGCGCAGCTTTTGCATGCCAAGAAGGATCATGGAGACCGAGATGAACCAACCCAATGTTTGCCATGTGATTGCGCCGAGGAACCCGATGGAAAGTGCGATTGCCGTTAGCGCAGCCGCGGCGAACAGATAGAAGACGGGTCGATAGCTGGTTGCCTTTGGGTCCCACCCCGTCAGCCTTTCGCGCAGGTCGGTGTAGCCGCCAATGCGTTCGCCTTCGATCCACGCTTGGGGCGTTGTCCTGACGTCGTGCTGAGCTTTGAAGGCATCGACCTCGCCGCGTGTTCGAAAGAGCCGATCATCGACGTCATAGCCCTGACGTTCAAGCAACCACCGCGCCTTTTGCCCGGATGGGCACAGATGGTCTGGCAAGGCCATCCGGTAAAGTACAGCCGTCTTGCCAACCGCCGCATCCGCCGGACTAGCATCTACGTTGACAACATCGCGCGTATCGTTCGACATTGGTTTCTCCAATTCAATGCCTCTCGTTCTAGGGGCTGCAGTTGTGATGGATATGCGTACCTTATATACCCCCTAAGGGTATTTAATCAAGAACCTGTCGTTTGGTCCCCCGACACTCGACTTTGCCTCAGTCGCTATGCGAAAAGAGACCCATGCACAAAAACCGCGATGCCACATTGAAACGCCTCAAACGCCTTGAGGGGCAGGTCCGAGGGATCGCCCGGATGGTCGAAGAGGATCGTTACTGCGTTGATGTTTTGACCCAGATCGCCGCAGTGCGCGCCGCGCTAAAGGGCGTCGAAAAGCTGGTGATCGACGATCACGCGGCCCACTGCATCGAAGATGCGCTGGCCTCGGGTGATCGAGAGGATCAGCGGGTAAAGTTTACAGAATTGCTTGAGCTGCTCGACAAAGCGCGCGGCTAAGTTGTTAGAAATTGGCGGGCGGTGCCGCCACGCCATGAAGGGCATAGACGATCACTCCTTTGGCCGACAGTGCCAACCCATAGGCCGTTCCCAAGAGGGCCGCGACATACCCAAAGTCGTGCAGGAAACCGCACCCGGTAGAAGCAAGCGCCGCCCTGCGCAACACCACGAGCGAAACCGACCCAAGCAGCAACCGCCGCCCGAAAACTGGACCGTTCAGAGTTGGAATTTTCCGCTTAAGGTCCCGTGCGCGGTGGAAGGAGAGCACCATGAAGGCAAGCAAGTTCACGGAGGTGCAGATTGCGTTCGCGCTGAAGCAGGCCGAGGAAGGTGCGTCGGTAGCTGAGGCCTGCCAGAGAGGTGTTACGCTGGACTTCGACCGGACAGAAAAACCAACAGATAATGTGTTCATCGCGTGTCTTAACACCAAGTTCCGCGCGGAATGCTTGACCACGCACTGGTTCATGAAACTCAGCGATGCGCGGACGAAAATGGAGGACGGGCGCAGAGGCGACAACGACGTACGACCCCATAGCGCAATTGGGAACAAGCCACCGATCTCGCTGATGAATGGCTCGGAGATCGAAGAACCGCCCCAAGCTGCCCCCGCCCCGGGAAATCTTCTGCCGGGTGATCCAACCCAAGGGACCAGGTCAGTATGAAACAGGATCAGATAAACTAACATTGTAATCCAGACCCGAAGATACTACCTGCATATTACAAAGTTGTGGGTTTGTTCGGCCGAGGCGCATCGCCTGCCAAAGCCAAGTGCAACTATCTATCTTCAAAATTCGACTGTCGCTTGCCGTAACAGGGAGTTGGCGTTTGGGAACGTTTTCGCGCGTGACCGCATCTCCCATGCCTTAGGTTCATCCTCTCTTGCGGCAGGAAAGGCTCATGACCCGCGACCAGACATGAGCAGCGCAATATTGAGCGGTACAACTTAGAGACCGCACAGACAAAATGCTTTGTCAGTGCAAAAAAGTGAGGCGGCGCTTTCTCCGTCAAAGGACCAAAAAATGACCTTTCCAGAATGGACGAAACCCGGCGTCTACGGTGCTTTGGGTGGCGCGGTTGCGGTTTCCATCCTCGGCTTTACTTGGGGGGGCTGGACAACAAGCGGCAGCGCCCAAACCATGGCGCAGAACATGGCAGCTGACGAAGTGACTTTGGCGATGGTTCCGGTGTGCCTCGACATGTCAGCGGCTGACCCAGAACGCACCAAGAAACTCGTAGTTCTACAAGAAGTCTCCGGCTTCGGGCGCCGAGATGCAATGATGGAAACTGGTTGGGCGACCCGCCCCGGCTCAGATACACCTGACCGTGCCCTCGCAGACGCTTGCTTGGCGGGGCTTGAGTTGGATGGATCATAATTCAAAAACGACACGGCGCGCGGCGCCAGCGGCTTGTGGGGCACCTATGTTGGCGAACGCCCGAATTCTTTGGGTCGTTTTCGCGGCTCCTTTATTTGCTCTTCTCCTGCTTGCAATGCCCCTGCCTGCCCAAACCATACCCCAGAACGCCAGCGCAAAGAGCTATGGTGACGGTTGGGACTGCGACAGCGGTTATCGACTTGTTGGCGAAAATTGCGCGGGCATTGTGGTCCCGGACAATGCCTACGATACAAACCGTACCTATGGTCTCGGATGGGAGTGTTATCACGGTTTTCGCGAGGTCGATGAAACGACCTGCGTCGCAGTCGTCGTCCCCGATGGTGGTTTCCTCGACCCTTCTGGCGAACGTTGGAACTGCTTGCGTGGGTTCGTCAAAGTCGACGATACCTGCCAGGAGGTCGTCGTGCCCGAAAACGGTTATCTGGTGGATGGAACCTATGGGTCCGTATGGGAATGTGGACGCGGGTTTGAAAAGGTGGATGACAGTTGCTCCGCAATCGCGGTTCCGGTTAACGGATATCTGAACGGTTCTCTCTACGGTCAACCCTGGTCATGCGAACGTGGGTTTTTCGAGCAGGACGGTTTATGCGAGGCCGTGATCATCCCTGAGTTCGCATATTTTGACGATGCGTCCTACGGCGACGGGTGGAAATGCCAGAGGGGATATGCCGCTTCCGGAGCAAGCTGCGAAGCGATTGACATCCCCGCAAACGCCCATCTCGACAGATCCGGTAACCGTTGGGTCTGCGACCGCAATTTCCAAAAATCCAAGGGTCTGTGCATCCTGAGCAATTGAGCATGTTCTGCCACGACGTCCGGTTCGTTATCCCGCCGGATGACAGTCTCGCCATTAAAAGGAAGATATCATGACAGCCGAAATTCAGACGGTAGATACCGTTCGTCGTCCCGTCAGGGGCGCTCAGTCACCTCCGATGATCCGTGACACACCGCCACAATCATCTTCGCTCACTCAGATCACCGTTCAGCCGACGGCGGTTGTCTATTGCGAAGGTAACTTTGCCAAAATTGACGGCAAGACAGCCAACGGCCTTGTGCGTCATTCAGAGGCCTACAGGATCGTCTCGGTCATCGACAGCACCCATAATGGCGATAACAGTGGGCAAATCCTTGACGACGCGATCAACCACATACCCATCCTCAAAGACCTACATGACGCTGTTACCCGCGAAACCTCCATGCCAGATACTTTCATCTATGGAATGGCACCCTCAACAGGGCGGCTTTCGACAGCTGACCGTGGTGTCGTGCTGGATGCGATCGCGCGCGGTATGAACATCGTCAGCGGCCTGCATGAATATCTGAGCGACGATACCGAAATCGCGCGAGCCGCATCGGACAGACAGGTGACCATCCGCGACATCCGCAAACCCAAGCTCAGCAAAGACATGCGGTTGTTCGACGGCAGCGTCGCAGATGTTGATGCGTTGCGCATCGCCGTGCTCGGGACCGACTGCGCCATCGGAAAACGGACGACAGCGACGGTCCTGGCGCGCACCCTGAACGCGAAGGGCATCAAGACGGTGTTGGTGGGAACGGGCCAGACGGGCCTGATGCAGGGCGCAAAATACGGTGTGGCCATGGATGCCGTACCGCCCCAATTCTGCTGCGGTGAACTTGAGGGCGCGATTGTTGCGGCATGGGAAGCTGAGCAGCCCGATGTCATCTTGATCGAGGGCCAGGGTGCGCTCAGCCATCCGGCGTTCTGTACATCGGCCTTCATTCTGCGCGGCAGCCAACCGGACGCCGTCATCCTTCAGCACGCACCAAAACGAACCAATCGCTGCGATTTTCCCACTATGCCAATGCCCGATCCGGCGAGTGAGATCGCCTTGATCGAGGCGTTTTCTGACACCAAGGTCATCGGCGTCACGCTCAATCACGAGAACATGTCAGAAGCAGAGATCACAGATACGATCACCGCCCACAGCGAAAAACTTGGGCTGCCCGTCACTGACGCGCTCAGCAGACCAGCGGCACATTTGCTGGCAATGGTTGCTGCGGCCTATCCCGGCCTGCAGCAAGGAACGCCCGTGGCCGCGATTTGAGCTGCCCGCGCATAGAAGTTGATCTGCACAAGATCCGTCACAATACGCGCACGATTGTAGAGCGGTTGAAGAGGCGTGGCATCGGCGTGACCGCGGTGTCCAAAGCCGTTTGCGGACATCCCGCCGTCGCGCGCGCGATGCTCGGCGGTGGCGCTGCGGGTCTGGCTGAGGCGCGTTTGAGCAACGTGAAGCGGTTACGCCAGGCGGGCGTGACTTGTCCGATTACGTTGATCAGAACGCCGATGCTGAGCGAGGTTGGTGACGTCGTGCAGCTCTGTGACGCGAGCTACAATACAGAGATTAGTGTGATTGCGGGTCTGGCTGCTGCTGCGCTCCTCCAAAATAAGGTTCACGACATATTCCTGATGGTCGAAATGGGTGATCGACGCGAAGGGATCGTGCCACAAGAGCTTGGACATATAGGACAGCACGTCATGGACACGCCCGGTGTTACGCTAAAAGGCATCGGGGCCAACTTCGCTTGTCTGAGCGGCATTGCCCCGACGGCAGCCAAAATGCAGGCGCTGACTGCGCTAGCCAATGATGTCGAGGGGCAGTGTGGCCCGTTCCTTCAAACTGTATCTGGCGGCAACTCTGCAAATTTGGATTGGGCATTTGGTGCGCGCACCACTGGCCGGATAAACGACCTGCGCCTCGGGGAAGCAATACTGCTTGGCGTCGATCCGATTTCGGGAGATCAGATTGGTGGTCTGATGCAAGGCGCCTTCACGCTCGTCGTCGAAGTTATCGAGGTGGACGCCAAATATGTGCGCCGATCCGAAAGCTGTACGGATCCTAAAATGGCAAGAATTCGGCATATAACTGACACGTCCGAAGCCCGGCGGATCATTCTTGCCATTGGGCATCAGGACACGGATGCAGCAGGGCTTTCAATGCCCGTTGGCGCCACAGTTTGCGGTACAACCAGCGATCATCTAATTATCGGCACGGAAGATACCGCGCTCTGCGTTGGATCGGAATTGCGGCTTCAGATGAACTATAGCGCGTTGATGCGCGCCATGGCCGCTCCTGACGTTCAGACAAGTCTTCGCCATGACCGGCAGGGGCCAAGGGCACACGATGCCAATGGATCAAACAAACACCTGGCATTGGTTTGACCGACATCCTTGAGACCCGAAAAAGTGAACCCAAAGAGGAGAATATCACTTGGTAAAACTAACAAAGACGAACGTGTTCAAGGCTCAAACGCCCACTGCCGAAACATCGCTGGATAAGACGAGCCGCATCGTAAGGCAGATCGTTGAAGAAGAGGCAGCACAGCGACAAGCCAAGATGGACCGGCTTCGCAATGCGCGTCTTGAACGAGAGACCAAAACACCAGTAAAGACGCCGCGCTAGGGCATAGGACACGTTCAGCCAAGGCGGCCGCATCGCAACAGCCCAAGTTTCGTCCACGCCTTTCAATCTGCCGGTGCGACCGGACACATCTAAGGGACTTACCCATGACGCACGCAGACGAAAGCACGACAAGAATTCACTATATCTGCCAGACTTATGTGGAACAGAAACCCGGGCGTGACGGGCAAACGAGCCTGAAGATTGGCAAGCAATTTCAATATTCCACGGCAGCAGAAGCCCAGAACAGGGCCGAACGGGAATCCCTGTCCGAGGATTGCGCCGGTGCCGATGCCTATATGATTAGTGAAGACCCAGATAGTGGCGAAGTCGGATCACCGAGCTTCCTCGTCAGGCTTGGGAACGTTCCGGATTCTGATGATTTCTAGAGCGACGCTACCGGCAAAGTTTCCGTCCAACGGGCTTCCCATGACCATAGGTGGCGCGTGTTAGAAATGCGGCCACTGGATAGCCAGGACGAAACAGCACTTGGTCTGTGTGCGCATTTGGTGATCCGTGTCGCAGCGGTAGGTAGGTTTTTGATCGGCATCAAATCGAAGTCCTGAATGACAGCCGTGATGACATCAGCTGTATCGCAGTAGCGACTTTGCAGTGATTGCGAACAGATGCTGCGTCGGCACAAGTCCTAGCTGCACAGGCCCCGTACCCCCCTTACCCCCGCAAATACGCGAGCAGCATGCGTGTGGACGGGTCTTTGCTTTCGTCGTTCTCTTGCCCCGCGAGGATCGGGGTCAGGGCATTTGCGAGTTCTTTGCCCAGCTCCACGCCCCATTGGTCAAAGGAATTGATGCCCAGCATCACCCCTTCGACAAAGACCCGGTGCTCGTAAAGCGCGATGATCTGGCCCAGCACGAAGGGCGTCAGCTGCGGGTAAACCAGCGTCGTCGACGGGCGATTGCCTGCAAAAACACGGTGGCGGGCCTGGCGCTCAAGCTCCGCCCCCTCAAGGCCCTTGGCGGCCATCAGCGCACGGGCGTCGTCCACCGAGCGGCCAACCATCAGCGCCTCCGACTGCGCCAGACAATTGGCCACCAGCAGCGCGTGGTGATGCGCAAACGCTGGCTCATGACCCGCCTTGGCCACCATGAATTCGCACGGAATGGTGCGCGTGCCCTGATGGATCAGCTGATAAAACGCGTGCTGCCCGTTGGTCCCCGGCTCCCCCCAGACGACCGGGCCGGATTGGACAGGCAGGTTGCTGCCATCCATCGCTACGGATTTGCCGTTACTCTCCATCTCGAGCTGCTGCAGATAGGCGGGCAGCCGGGACAGGCGGTTGTCATAGGGCAGCACCGCGCGGGTTGCGTGGCCGCATCCCTGATTGTGCCAGATGCCCACCAGCGCCAGCATCACCGGCATGTTCTGGGCCAAAGGCGCGGTCTGGAAATGCCGGTCCATGGCAAAGCCGCCGTCAAGGAAGCGGGTAAATTCGTCAGGACCAATGGCAATCATCAGGGACAACCCAATGGGCCCCCACATCGAATAACGCCCGCCGACCCAATCCTCAAATCCGAACACGCGTTCGGGCGCGATGCCGAACGCCCCGGTCTTGTCTTCGGCGGTGGAGACGGCCGCAAATTGCGCCGCCGGGTCGGCCACACGGGCCTTCATCCAGTCAAACGCGCTGCGCGCATTGGTCATTGTCTCGATAGTGGTGAAGGTCTTGGAGGCCACGATCACCAGCGTCGTCTCCGGGTTCAGGCCATTAAGCGTATCCGCCAGATCGGCACCGTCGACGTTGGAGACGAAATGCACCCGTGGCCCGTCATGGAAAGGCGCAAGCGCCAGCACCGCCATGGCCGGCCCCAGGTCAGAACCGCCGATGCCGATATTGATCACATCCGTGATCGCTCCGCCCTGCCCTGTAAAGCCGCCATCGCGCACGGCAGTTACAAACCCGGTCATATCGGCGCGGATGCGCTGCACCTGCGCATATTCATTCGCATCAACGCCGTCCGGCGCGCCCTCTAGGTTGCGCAGCAACGTGTGCAGCACGGCGCGGTCTTCGGTCTCGTTGATGCGGGCGCCCGAAAACATCGCGTCGCGCTTGCCCGTTACATCCGCAGCCTCTGCCATGGAAAGCAGGAAGTCCCGCGTGCTGTCGGTGATCTGGGTCTTCGAGTAGTCGAACAACATGTCGCCCAAACGAGTGGAGAACCCTTCCGCGCGGCCCGCGTCCTTCTCGAACAGATCGGTTATTTTTGGCGGCGTCGCGGCGATGCGGCGCAGCTCTTCCCACATTGCGTAATCCATCGGGTGTTCCTTCCTAGGCGGCCCAGTGCACAGTGGCGTTGGCCAGCACGGTTTTGATCGGTGCCTCTTGCGGCGTCAACTGCTGCGCGCGTTCAAGGGCGGCGCGCTTTTCGTCGCCAGTGATCAGGATATGCGTGTTCATGGCCCCGGCCAGCGCGGGGCCGGTGAGCGTGACGCGGGTTTCCTGACCCTCTGGATGGATGGCCATGACAGGCGCGACGCTTGCAAGAGCCGCATCCAGCTCCGCCGCGCCGGGAAAGAGGGAGGCCGTGTGCATATCCGCCCCCATTCCCAAGAGGAGCAGCGAGATCGGAAGCTCAGGCGCGAGGGCCTCGGCCAGATCAGGCATGGCCGCTTCGGCCCCCTGCCCCTCACGGAAGAACGGCACGAATTGGGCGGCAGAGGCCCGGCCGGTCAGAAGCCGTTCCTTGATCAACCGCGCGTTGGAGCGTTCGGAGCTTTCAGGCACCCATCTTTCGTCACTTGGCATCACATGCACCCGCGACCAATCCAGATCGGCGGCGCAAAGCGCGTCAAAAACCGGGCCGGGCGTGGTGCCACCCGGCACCGCAAAGCTGGCATGGTCATGGGTCATCAGGCATTCGTTCAACTGCCCGGCCAGATGCTGGGCCAGATCGATCATCAGCATCTCGCGGTCGGCATATTCAACCAGCTTCATTTGCGGATCTCCCGCCAGCGGCGTGCGTCGCGGTGCAGCAACATCAAGGCATCCTCCGGGCCAGAGCTTCCGGGCTCGTAGGTTTTGGGTTGGTCGCCGCGCTGCTGCCAGCCCTCGATGATCGGGTCGGTCCAACTCCAGGCGGCCTCGACCTCGTCGCCGCGCATGAACAGGGTCTGATTGCCGCGGATGACGTCCATGATCAGCCGCTCATAGGCGTCTGGCACATCCTCCGCGTCTGGGCCAAGTGCATCCGCAAAGGTCATGTCCAATGGTACGTCCACCAGCCGCATCCCGCCGGGTCCCGGTTCCTTGATTGTGACGCGCAGATCCATCCCCTCATCGGGTTGCAGACGGATTGTCAGCACATTGGCGTGGCTGCCCGCGTCCTCCTCAAAGATCGAATGCGGAGTTTCCTTGAAATGCACGATGATCTCGGACATCCGGGCCTTCAGTCGCTTGCCCGTACGCAGGTAGAAAGGCGTACCCTTCCAGCGCCAATTGGAGATATCGACCTTCAGCGCGATGAAACTTTCGGTCTTGCTGGCCGGGTTCTCTGAATGAGCAATATAGCTGTCGCCGTCCTTGTCGGCCCCGTATTGCCCGCGCACGATGTTCTCCGCCGGCACCGGGTCAAGCGCGCGGATCACCTTGAGCTTCTCGTCGCGCACGGCGTCAGGGTCAAATTTCGAAGGCGGCTCCATCGCGGTCAGGCAAAGAAGTTGCATCAGGTGGTTTTGCACCATATCCCGCATCGCGCCCGATTTGTCGTAATAGGCACCGCGCCCTTCGACGCTGACGGTTTCGGCCACGGTAATCTGAACATGGTCGATATATTGCGCGTTCCACAGCGGCTCAAACAGGACGTTGGCAAAGCGCACAGCCATCAGGTTTTGCACCGTTTCCTTGCCCAGATAATGGTCGATGCGGTAGATCTGGTTTTCGTCAAAACTATCAGCCAACACCGCATTCAGCGCCTTGGCGCTTTCCAGATCACGGCCGAAGGGTTTTTCAACGACGATCCGCGCTTCGTTGCCGGCCAGCTTGTGCTTGTGCAGCCGGGTCGCGATGTCGCCAAAAAGCCCCGGTCCGACGGAGAAATAGAAAGCCTGTATCACATCCTTTCGGACCAGCTTGGCCAGCGCCGACCAACCCTTGTCGCCGCGCGCGTCGATGGAGACATAATGCAGCCGCTCGGCAAAATCTTTAATGGTCGCCGCATCCCGGCGCCCGGCGGGCACGAATTCCTTAATGGAGTCGGCGACCAGTTTGCGGAACTCGTCATCCGTGTGATCGGCCCGCGCCGCGCCAATGACGCGCGCACCTTCCGGCATTTGACCTGCGCAGAAACGCCGGTAAAGGCCGGGCAGAATCTTGCGACGCGCCAGGTCGCCGGTGCCGCCGAAAATGACGAGGTCAAAGCTCTCGACCGGGATGACTCTTGAAACCATGAGGAGCCCCTACTTTCCTGTTCTATGCGCGCAATAGGTCACAATGTTAGCGCTATCATTTTGTCTCTGTGCTGCTCTACCCCCAAGTGTTGGCGGAGTCTAGCATGCCCGCCTTCCGCCACAAGCTTTCACATCGCCGTCAGCAGTTCGGGGCTGTTCTTTCGTTTTCTCTGCCGACCCGTTAAACGGATCCGATACCAGTGTCGGAGACCGCGATGAAAGACCAAGTGACCCCCGCAGCCGAGGCCAATCAGGGCAAATTTCAGGATCCATTGATCACGGCAAAGGGGGAGGACCGCGCCTCCGTTGCGCTCAGCGACCCGCAAACGCTTTGGTTCAACACCGGCACTCTGTGCAACATCGAATGCGCCAATTGCTATATCCTGTCCTCGCCCACCAATGACGCGCTGGTCTACATCACGGCGAACGAAGTGCGCGACTATCTTGACCAACTTGAAACTCGCGACTGGGGCGTACGAGAGATCGCTTTTACGGGCGGCGAGCCCTACATGAACCCCGAGATGAACGCGATGACCCGCGCGGCGCTGGAACGCGGCTACGAGGTGCTGATCCTGACCAACGCGATGCGCCCGATGATGCGCAAATCCGTGCGCGCCGGCATATCCGAGCTGATCACCGAGTATGGTGACAAGATCACCTTCCGCATCTCCGTCGATCACTGGTCCGAGGCGCTACATGACGAGGAACGCGGCGCAGGCTCCTTCGCCAAGACCATCGAGGGGATGACATGGTTGCGCGACCAAGGCGCGAAACTGGCCGTAGCGGGGCGCTCCATGTGGCACGAAAGCGAGGCGGAAGCGCGCGAGGGCTACGCGGGTCTTTATGCCGATAACGGGTTAAAGATCGACGCGCAAAACCCTGGAATGACAGTCATTTTTCCAGAAATGGACGAAACCGTGGAAGTGCCAGAGATCACCACGGCCTGCTGGGGCATACTCAACAAATCACCAGACGCGCTGATGTGCGCCTCATCGCGGATGGTCGTCAAACGCAAAGGAGCGGCGCACCCCGCTGTGCTGGCGTGCACGCTGCTTCCCTATTCCCAGGAATTCGAACTCGGCGCGACACTGGAAGAGGCCGAAGGATCAGTGCAATTGAACCACCCCCATTGCGCCAAATTCTGCGTTCTGGGCGGCGCGAGCTGTTCGGCCTGACGCGCAACACAGAGTTTCACCGAAACTCTGGGCACAAATTCTCCGCAGAGAATTAGCAGCGCTTAGGCAGCAGGCGTCATCAGGCAAAGCATCTCGAACATCACCGACGCGCCCAGCCATGAGGTGATGCCGCCATTGTCAAAGGGCGGGGATACCTCAACCAAATCGGCCCCGATGAAATTTAATCCCTGAGCTGCGCGGATCATATCAAGCGTCTGCGCTGAGGTCGGCCCGCCGACCTCAGGCGTGCCGGTGCCGGGCGCAAAGGCCGGGTCGATGAAGTCGATGTCGAAGCTGAAATAGGTGGGTACGTCACCGATAACCCCCTTCGCCCGTGCGACGGTCTCGACCAGCCCGGCCTCAAACGCCTCATGCATGGGGATGATCGTTATGCCATGCTTGGCCCCGAACTCCCGGTCATCGGCGTCATACATGGTGCCACGCATGCCGATCATGACGGAGCGTTCCGCGTCGATCAGCCCCTCCTCCACCGCCATGCGAAACGGGTTGCCATGGGTCAGCACGGAGCTGCCGAAATACGGCGGGAACAGGTCGGTATGGCTGTCGTAAAGCAGCAGCGCCGGTCTAACACCGCTGGCCGCAATCGCGCGCAGAACTGGCAAGGTGCAGAGGTGGTCGCCGGCGACCCCAAAGGGCCGCGCACCACGCCCCAGAATTTGCGTCACAAACTCCGTGATCGCTGCCAAAGTTGCGTCCTGCTCGACCGGGTTGACCTGTACGTCGCCCAAATCAGCGCAGTTCATCGCCTCAAAGGGCCGGATATTGCTCACCGGATGCTCCGCCCGGATCATCGTCGTAGCGTCACGAAGCGCGCGCGGGCCGTGGCGCGCGCCGGGGCGGTTGGACGTCCCGCCATCCCAGGGCATGCCGTAAAACCCAAGATCAACCTCCCCGATGCGGGGATGATCAGGCGTCAGATAAGGCAGCCGCATGAAACTGGGCAGGCCTGCGAAACGGGGCATCACGGTGCCCGCGACCGGATGAAAAAAATCGCTCATGCCTGAAGCTCGGCATCCCAGTACAGGAAGTCAATCCAGCTTTCATGCAAATGGTTCGGGGGAAACTTCCGCCCCATATTGCGCAACTGTTCTGCCTCTGGCTTGCGCGGCGCGCGGCGCAGCGACAGCCCCGATTGCTTGAGCAGTTTCGAGCCCTTGGACAGGTTGCAACGCGAACAGGCGGCGACCACGTTTTCCCAGCTTGTCACCCCGCCCCGCGCGCGTGGCAGCACGTGGTCAAAGGTCAGATCGCCGCGCGAGCCGCAATATTGGCAGCAAAACTCGTCGCGCAGAAACAGGTTGAACCGGGTAAACGCCACCTTCTTTTGCGGCTTCACATAGTCTTTCAAAACCACAACCGAGGGGATGCGGATCTCCGTCGTGGGGGAGCGGACGACATCCTCATACTCTGACAGGATCGTCACCCGGTCCAGAAACGCGGCTTTCACGGCCTCCTGCCAGGTCCAAAGGGACAGCGGATAGTAAGAGAGCGGCCGGTAATCGGCATTTAGCACCAGCGCCGGATTATGCTTCAAACTGCCGGGTTCACGCACGAAATCATGTCGAAACTGGTGACTACTGTGGTCTTGCATGGGTGACTCGTCTCCCGCCCTGTAACGCCTCGTTTCAGACACCAGAGCAGGGAACCCTGCCCTTGCTTGTCTGAAACTATATATCGTGTTTCAGATCTGACAACCCCCGCTATGTCGGGGTTCGTGGGCAGGATGCCGCAGTCACGTGTCACGGCGATGACAGCTTATCCACAAGGGCGGGACGAGGTTCTAGCCAAGGTCTATGTTAAACCGCTTGCCAATGAAGCTGAGCGCGACACCCAGCCCGTCGGGCGCGATGCCGTGGCCGGTGCCCTTCATGACATGGCCGTAAACCTCAAAGCCCACATTCTGCAGCGCGTCGCCGGCCTCGGGCATCGAAATGGGGGGCACAACCTCGTCCTGGTCGCCATGGATCAACAGGACCGGCGGCTTGCATTTCACCTCGTCCTCAAGCAGTTCGGGCCGCAGCAGCCGTCCCGAAATGCCGATGATGCCGGCCACGGGGTCCTCCCGCCGGGGGAGCACATGCAGCGCCATCATCGCCCCTTGGGAGAACCCAAGCACCACCACCTGTTCGGGCAGCACGTCTTCGTCGGCCATCACCGAATCGAGGTAACCGTTCAGATCATCCACCGCCTTGTCCATGCCGGCCTCTGCCGCCTCCTCGCTGGAGCCGTCGATCCAGGGGATGGGGAACCATTGATAGCCCATGGGGCTGCCGATGCAGCGCTCCGGCGCGTTTGGGGCGTAGAAAACCGTATCGGGCAAATGCTCCGCCAGCGGGTCGGCGAGACCCAGCAAGTCCGCCCCATCCGCACCATATCCGTGCAGGAACACCACGACGGAGGAGACCTCTCCCGATTTTGACGCCTTGCGCCCGCCCTCAAGTACCCGTGCCATGATCCTAAATCCCCTCCCTGCCCTTGATGACCCTGTAGTAGGCAAAGAGCGCGCGGGCCGCAACGGACCTCCAGGGCGACCAATCTTCGCTGAGCAGGCGCAGTTCCTTTTCTTTCGGGCGGTCCGGCAGCCCAAACACATGTTGCGCCGCGATCTGCAGGGCGAGGTCATTCGGCGCAAAAACATCGGCATGACCAAGGGAGAACATCGCATAGATCTCCGCCGTCCAGCGGCCAATGCCGGGCACAGCGGTCAGGGTTTTGACGACCTCCTCACCTGGGGCGTTGCGCAGGGCGTCATAGTCGATCCGCGCCCGGGCCAGCTCGCCCGCATAGCGGATTTTCTGGCGGGACAACCCGCAGGCCCGAAGCTCGTCCTCACTGGCTATGGCAACGGCGTCTTCGGCCAGCAGGCCCGCCGCCTCAAGGCGTGCATGGATGGAAGCAGCCGCCGCGACGCTGATCTGCTGCGACATGATTGCACTCAGCAACTGGCCAAAACCGTCATCGCGCAACCGCAGTGGCAGGGGCGTGACCTCCGGCAGGATTTCGGCGAATTCCGGAACATGCGCGGCCAGCCATGCGGCCCCTTCTGCCACATCCGCGTCAGTTTTAATGACGCGCATGGCGATCCACCCATTCCATAACCTCGTCCACGGTGCTGGCCACCGGCGCGTCAGGCAGCGTGGGCCGCGCGAGCATGATGACCGGAATACCCAGCTGCGCCGCGGCCTCGATCTTGGAGTAGGAGGCGGCGCCACCGGCATTCTTCACAATCAGCCAATCAATGCGTTCGCGCTGGAATAGAGCCTTTTCATCCTCGACAGAGAACGGGGGCCGACCAATCAGAAACTTGCCATTGGGGAAGGGAAACGGACCGTCCGGCGGATCGATTTGGCGGCAGATCAGGGTGCAATCCATAAACCCGGAAAAGTCCTCCAAAGTCTGCCGCCCGGTTGCCAAAAACAGCCGGGTGGCGCGCACAATCATCGGTCGAGCGGCGTCTACACTCGCCACCTCATGGATCGCGCGCGCCGGATCGGGCTGCCATGGCGGGCGGCTGAGCAGGATGTATGGGATATCAAGCTGTTGACAAATCATCGCCGTGCGCGCGGTTATCCGCGCGGCAAAGGGATGCGTAGCGTCAACAACAAGATCGGGCTGGAAAGCATTGATATACCTGATAAACCCTTCACGACCACCAAATCCACCAATGCGCATGTCGCACGGCAATGGCGCGGGCGCGCGGGTTGCACCGGCGAGCGATGCCATGACGGTGTGCCCTCCGGCGACTATTCGCATCGCAAGGGTCTTGGCCTCCCCCGTCCCGGCCAGAAGCAGGATGCGCATCACCCGGCCCGCCCCAATATTGTGCCGCCCCGGTCGATGACGACGGTGTCGACCTGCACCGCCGCTTCTCGCAACAGTGCCTCAACCTGCGTCTTTGCGTGATGCGCCACGATGCCCGCCAGCTCCGGCCCCGCTATGGTCACGGCATCAAGCGCCGTATTGGCCTGTGCGACCTCCGGCAGCCCAGCATCTGTGGCCCATGCGTTCAGACCTGCGAAATCGACCTGAGACCGCTTTGAATGCAGGTCAGCCGCCCCCTGGGCCAGCTTGGTCATCTTACCAATGCCGCCGCCAATCGTGAGCCGCGCAACCGGGTGTCTGCGCAGGTATTTCAGCAGCCCGCCCGCAAAATCCCCCATGTCCAGCATCGCGTGGTCGGGCAGCCCATAAAGCTCCTGCACCACCCGCTCGCTCGTGGCACCTGTGCAGCCAGCGACATGGGGTGTGCCGGTGGCCACGGCGACGTCAATCCCCCGGTGGATGGAGGCGATCCAGGCCGCGCAGGAAAACGGGCGCACGACGCCGGTGGTCCCAAGGATCGACAAACCACCCTCAATTCCCAGCCGCGGGTTCCAAGTCTTTAAGGCGAGCGCACGGCCTTTCCGAACTCCGACTTCAACCGCAATATCGGTTTTCTTTCCGTAGGATGCAGCCAGTTCATCAACCACTTTTCGCATCATATCGCGCGGCATCGGGTTGATCGCAGGCTCCCCCGGCGCAATGGGCAGTCCGGGTTTTGTCACCGTCCCGACCCCCTCGCCCGCGCGGAAAACGATACCGCCTTCCGAGGCGCTGACCCGCACCTCGATCACCGCGCCATGGGTCACATCCGGGTCGTCGCCGGCGTCCTTCTCGATCGCGGCCATGGCCCAACCTTCGCCCTGCACCGTGTCGTGCAGCGCGAAAACCGGGGTCTCGCCTTTGGGCAAGGTGATACCGACCATTTCGGGAGCTGTCCCGCCCCACAGCATCTGCAAAGCCGCCTTTGTGGCCGCCGTGGCGCAGGCCCCGGTGGTCCAGCCGCGCTTCAGGCGTTTTGCGGGATCATCACTCATAACGCGCGACTATAGTGGGAAATCTCGCGCCGCCAATGACCCTTTGCGCGTCGCGTTTTGCTTTGCAGCGCCGGGGCTGGCGGGCAATATGGCGCCATGAACGACTCGTTAACACTTCCCGGCCAGGACTGGCCCCAGCTGCAACCTGGCTGGGTTTGGCTTTGCGGCGCGGGCCCCGGCGATCCGGGGCTGCTGACGCTGCACGCGGTTAACGCGCTTAGGCAGGCGGATGTGGTGATTTACGATGCGTTGGTGCAGGAGGCCATTTTGGACTGGGCCCCCCAGGCCGTGCATGAATATGCCGGCAAGCGCGGTGGCAAACCCTCGGCCAAGCAACGCGATATTTCCCTCCGGCTGGTTGACCTGGCCCGACAAGGCAAGAAGGTTCTGCGGCTGAAAGGCGGCGATCCGTTCGTTTTCGGCCGGGGCGGCGAGGAGGCGCAGACGCTGGTACAGCATGGTGTGCCGATCCGCATAATCCCCGGTATCTCAGCGGGGATTGGCGGGCTGGCCTATGCGGGCATTCCCGTGACGCATCGCGATGTGAACCAGTCCGTGACGTTCGTGACAGGGCATGACCAGTCGGGCAATGCCACGGGCAGCCTTGATTGGCCCGCCATCGCGCGCGGCAGTCAGGTTATTGTGATCTATATGGGGATGAAACACATCGCCCGGATCACCTCCGAGCTGGTGGCCGCGGGCCGCCCGTCAAGCGAGCCGGTGGCCATTGTGACGACCGCGACAACGGCGGAGCAACGCGTGCTGGAAACCACGCTCGGGACCTGCGTGGAGGACGTGGCGATGGCCGGCCTTGAGCCGCCAGCGATCATCTGCGTCGGACGGTCCGTGCTGATGCGGCAGGTGCTGGATTGGCAAGGGATGGCCGCTGGCGAGGCCCCGCGCGATGTCGATCCGCTTGGCCGTGGCCGCCCGGCCGAATCTGCGTGACACGCCGACTGCCATGCCGGGCCTGATCATCGCCGCCCCGTCTTCGGGCAGTGGCAAAACGACCATCACCCTGGGCCTGCTGCGCGCCCTCCGCGATCGCAAAATCGCTGTGCGCGGGGCCAAGTCGGGCCCTGACTATATCGACCCTCGCTTTCACGAAGCCGCATGCGGCCGCCCCTGCCTGAATCTAGACGCCTGGGCCATGTCGCCGGACCGGATAAGGGAGCTGGCGGCGGGCGACGACCTGCTGCTGATCGAAGGGGCTATGGGCCTGTTTGACGGCGCGCCGCCCGATGGCAAGGGCGCGGTCGCGGATCTGGCGCGCATCCTGCGCCTGCCTGTGTTGCTTGTCGTGGACGCCTCCCGCATGGCGCAATCGGTTGCGCCCTTGGTTGCGGGTTTTGCGGCCCAAGATCCTGAGGTGCGCGTCGCCGGCATCATTCTGAACAAGGTCGGCAGCCCGCGCCACGCCCGACTCCTGACGACCGCGCTGGAGAAGACCGGGCTGCCCATCCTCGGATGCGTGATGCGGGACGGGGGGCTGGCCACCCCTTCCCGACATTTGGGGTTGGTGCAGGCGCAGGAGCGTGGCGATCTTGAAGACTTCCTTGACGCCGCCGCCGCCCAAATCAGCGACGAGCTAGACCTCGACGCGGTTATCAGGCTTAGCGCGCCGCTGCCGCCTGCCCCGTTCAAACAGCCAATCCCGCCGCAACGCCGCCATATCGCTATCGCCCATGACGTGGCCTTCGCCTTCTGCTACCCACATCTGCTGCGCGAATGGGTGCAGGCGGGGCTGACGATCTCCACCTTTTCGCCACTGAATGACGACCCGGTGCCGCCCGCTGATATGGTATTCCTGCCCGGCGGCTACCCGGAGCTGCATGCGGAACGCATTAGCCGGGCGGCAACCTTCCTAAACAGCCTTAGAGAAGCCGCCCAAACAACTGATATTTATGGTGAATGTGGTGGGTACATGGTGCTGGGGGAAAGCCTGATTGACGCCCATGGGGATAGCCATGAAATGGCCGGCCTGCTGCCTTTGCAAACAAGCTTTGCCACGAGGAAGCTGCATCTGGGCTACCGCAATCTCAGCTCTGCAAACGGGCCGTTCAAGGGTCAGTTCAAGGGCCATGAGTTCCACTACGCCACGACCATAAAGGCGGACGGCCCACCCCTGTTTGAGGCCAGTGATGCCGAGGGAACGCCCCTGCCCTCCATGGGACTGCGGCAGGGGTGCGTCTCTGGGTCTTTCGCGCATATCATCGACCGTGTCTTGCCATGAGGCCTGCGCAGGCGTAGGCCAACTGATATGACCGACATCGCCCAGAACCCCCACGCAGATGACAGCCGCGCCCGGCGCAATGTGCTGGTGCTCGTGCTTGCCCAAGCCATTCTGGGCGCGCAGATGCCCATGGTTTTCGTCACCGGCGGGCTGGCGGGCAATATGCTGGCGACCAATCCCTGCCTAGCCACACTGCCGATCTCGATGATCGTGTTTGGCTCAATGACCACCGCGCCGTGGATCAGCCCCTATATGCAACGCAACGGCCGGCGCGCCGGCTTTATCATCGGCGCACTTGGCGGGGCGGCAGGGGCAGCGCTGTCGGCCTACGGGCTTTATATCGGCTCTTTCCTGACGCTGCTGGCGGGCAGCTATCTGACGGGCATCTACATGTCTGCGCAGGGCTTCTACCGCTTCGCGGCCGCAGATATGGCATCGGATGCGTATAAGCCTAAGGCGATCTCCTACGTGATGGCGGGCGGGCTCTTGTCGGCGATCATCGGGCCACAGCTCAACAAGCAGGTGATGGAGGCATGGATGGTGCCTTTCTTCGGCACCTATGCCGCCATCGTCGCGCTGAACCTTGGCGGGTTGTTCCTGTTCTTCGCGCTGGATCTGCCCGCAAAGATCGAAGCGACCGCGCAGAAAACCGCAACAGCCATACGCAGCAAAACCGCCCTGCTGAAAGAGCCACGCATCGTCGTGGCCATCATCTGCGCCATGGTCAGCTATTCATTGATGAACCTCGTGATGACCTCCACGCCGCTGGCGGTGGTGGGCTGCGGTTTCACCAATGACAACGCCAACGATATCGTCTCGGCCCATGTGCTGGCGATGTTCGCCCCCTCTTTCTTTACCGGCCACCTGATTGCCCGGTTCGGGGTAGAGCGGATCATCGGTGCGGGGCTGGTCGTGCTGGCGATCGCAGGCGGGGTTGCGCTTTCCGGGGTCACGCTGACAAATTTCTTTGGCGCGCTGATCCTCTTGGGGATCGGCTGGAATTTCGGGTTTATCGGGGCCACGACGATGCTCGCCTCCTCCCACGCGCCGGAGGAACGCGGCCGCATTCAAGGTCTGAATGACGCGATGGTGTTCGGCTGCGTCACCGTGGCGTCGCTGGCCTCGGGCGGTTTGATGAACTGCTCTGGCGGGACGGCGGTGGAGGGCTGGAACGCGGTCAACTACGCCATGGGGCCGTTTCTGGCTTTGGCAGGTGGCGCGCTGGTATGGCTCGCCGTGGATCGCCGGCGGGCGGTGTAGCGCCTGGCCAATTTCAAGGCGGAACCCTAGCGCCACCAGCCCAAATAGCTGACCTTGAGCAACCGTAGCCGTCGGGCAAATTCGCTTTCGTTGATGCCATCGAGGTAAACTGCTTCTGGGTCCCGGATCGCGGCATTCAGTGTGGGCCGGGCCTGCCAGCCGCTCATCAACAGGGGCTCCAAGGACGCGGGCAAAGACCGGCGTTGCCGCACCACCGCGTCCAGATCATCCAGCCCCCGCCGCGCCAGTTCCGCCAACCCCTGCGTGTTGTCATCAAACAAGGGCTGCCGGCCCAGGGATTTCAGCCGCGCCGTCGCCCGGATCAGCGCCGCCGCGCCGCAGGCGAAGGCGAATTTGCGGATCACCCCCTCGTCGCCTTGCGGCGCGATCAGTCGGGCGGCGGTCCAGACCAGATTGCCATAGGTCGCGTTGATATAGGCCAGATGGCTTTCGGCATTCGGGAAGGGGTCGGCGTAGATGTCCCAGGCACGCGCCTCTACCAGTTTGTCGAGCACCATCGCCCCTTCGGCGTCCAGCACCTGGGCCAACGGGACCGTCACCGCGTGGGAGCGGACGGGCTTGCCTTCGCGAATTTCCGCCAACGCGTCGCGCCACCATTGCAGCCGGATCTCGGCGATCATCACCTCTTGCGTCACCCATGGGGCGCGCGTGACCTCGACATTGAAGGCGTAAAGCGGCCAGAGGATGCGCTGGACGTCCTCGGGTGCGGTGAGGGTGACCACATGCCGGTCCGGGTCCGCCCCCGCCACCAGTTCCGCGCAGGCTTCCAGGCTCACGCCGCGGCCCCCTCCTGAATGAGCTTCCAGTTGATGGCGTCGAGCAGTGCTTCGAAAGACGCGTCAACGATGTTGGGGCTGACCCCCACGGTCGACCAGCGCCGCCCGGCGTTGTCAGCGCTGTCGATGATGACGCGGGTCACGGCCTCCGTCCCGCCTTGGGTGATGCGCACCTTGAAATCGACCAGTCGCATGTCCTCCAGGATCGCCGTGTATTGCCCCAGATCCTTGGCCAGCGCCTTGGAAAGCGCGTTGACCGGCCCCCGGTCGGAGCCGGTCTCATCCAGCGATTCCGACACGCTAAGCATCTTGTTGTCCCCGACCTTAACCACCACCACGGCTTCCGACAGGGAAACCATCTGGTCGTATTTATTCTTCCGCCGTTCCACCGTGACCTTGTAGCGCTTCACCTCGAAGAAATTCGGGATCAGCCCTAACTCGTCCCGCGCAAGCAGCTCAAACGAGGCCTGCGCGGTGTCGTAGCTGTAGCCTTTGTCTTCGGCGGCCTTGATCCGGTCGAGGATGCGCGGCAGGGCGGCCTTGTCGACCTCCGTCAGCCCCATCTCAGCCAGACGTTTGCGCAGGTTGGACTGGCCCGCCTGATTGGACATCGGGATGATCCGTGCGTTGCCGACCTGCGCGGGCTCGATATGCTCGTAGGTCGTCGGGTCCTTCAAAATAGCCGACGCATGCAGGCCCGCCTTATGCGCAAAAGCCGACGCGCCAACATAGGGTGCGTGCTTGTTCGGGACCCGGTTCAGAATGTCGTCAAGTTTGCGGGAGGCCAGCGTCAGCTGCGGCAGGTTCGCGGGATCTATTCCGGTCTCGAACTGGCTGGCATAGGGCTCTTTCAACAGCAGCGTCGGGATCAGGGAGGTCAGGTTGGCGTTGCCGCAGCGCTCCCCCAGCCCGTTCAAGGTTCCTTGGATTTGTCGCGCGCCGGCATCGATTGCGGCCAGGCTGCCAGCGACGGCATTATCCGTGTCGTTATGCGTGTGGATGCCCAGATGCGTGCCGGGGATGCCGGAGGCGATGACGGCTTTCACGGTG
>CALHHY010000131.1 GCA_938030665.1 uncultured Litoreibacter sp.
TCGCTCTGCCTCGTCCAGGTCACGTGAGGGGCTGACCACGTCTTCCGGCTCGGACCACAGCAGGATCGGGTCGCGGACCTTGGCAGCGCGACGACGCAGCAGAAGGTCGTGACGCGACTGCGACTTGCTGCTTGCCAACGCTACCAGCCCCTTCCAGGAGGCATAGGCCCCCATGGAAAGCCAGACGCGCAACGCCAGCAGGGCGGGCGTAAAGACAAGCGTCAGTACGGTCGCGATGCCCAGGCCGAAGACGACAGCGGTGGCCAGTTGCTTCCACCAAAGCGCGGTCGGGCTGTCGACGGAATAGCCGCCACCGATAAAGTCGAGCGACAGGCCGAACATCATCGGCGCAAGCCCCGCCATCGTCGTGATCGTTGTCAGCAGCACCGGGCGGATACGGTCTTCGGCCGTGCGGATGATCGCCTCCAACCGGGGCATATATTTGGAATATTCCTGATAGGTGTCGATCAAGACGATGTTGTTGTTCACCACAATGCCCGCCAGCGCCACGATGCCGGTGCCCGTCATAATGATGGAGAATTTCTGCCCCATGACCAGCATCCCGATCAACACGCCCGTGGTCGACAGGACCACGGCCAGCAGCACCAGCGTCGCGTTATAGAAGCTGTTGAACTGCGCCAGCAGGATGACGAACATCAGCCCTAGCGCCGCGAGGAAGGCGGAGGAGAGGAAGGCCTGGCTTTCCGCCTGCTCCTCCTGATCGCCGGCCCATTCGAAGCTGACCGATTGTGGCAGCGGGGTCTCCGTCTCGATCCATTCGGTGAGGGTCGCGATACGCTCATTCGGGTCGATCACGGCGACGGTATAGTCGCCACGCGGGAATTTCTCAGCGATTTCGTCGGTGCTGACCTCAGTATTGATCCGCTCCACCAGCGTGAATTTGGTGCCGTCCGGGTCGCTCAGCATGCCGTCAGCGGAGGGTCGCAGCACAGCCACCGCGGCCCCGTCCTCTACCAGTTTGATCAGGCCGGGGGCCACGTCTGCTTTCACATCGAAGAAGCGCGACTGGTCAATCCGGTCAATCTGGCCCAGCTTTTTGACCGGGGTCCGGGTGATGAAATTCGACAGCGGGATCAGGCCCTGAGGCGTGCGGACTTTCAGCCCGTCCAGCGTGGACAGGACTCGCTCGTCCTCAGGCAGGCGAACCCGGATCTCGATCTCCTCGTCCGAGCTATCAACGCGCATCGTGTCCAGCAGCAGACCGCGGGTGACCAGCTGCACCATTGCACCAACCGTGGCGACATCCGCACCGTAGCGGCCAGCGGCCTCCACATCTACGTCGATCTGCCAGTCAATGCCGGGCAGGGGCAGCGTATCCTCTACTTGAATGAGGCCGGGCAGGGTGTCGAAATAGGCGCGCGCGGTCTTGGTCGCGGCCTGCAGGTCGGCCCAGTTGTCGCCTTTGAGGCGCAAGTTCACCGGCTTGCCTTGCGCGGGCCCACGATCCTGGCTGAGAATTTCGGTCCGGATACCCGGTATGGCGTCCAGCTTGCCTTGCAGCTCGTCCAGGATCACCGTGTCGTCGGGGCGGGTGCCCCAATCGGCCAACTCGATCTGGACCTGACCCACCGTATCTAGCGGCCCGGAGGCACCGCCATTATTGGTGTTCAGCCCGCCGCCGCCCGCAAAGGCGAAAACGGAGACGATGCCATCGGTGCTAAGTGCTGCCTGCTCGACATCCGCGACCATCGCGTCCTTCTCACCAAGCGACAGGTTACCCCTTGCCTGGACGTAGATGATCGCCTGCTCCGTCTCGGATTCGACGAAGAACTCGACGCCATTGTTGTTCTGACCGAAGGTTGTGAAGACGGTCACCACGAAGAAGCCGACGCCTGCGATGGCCACCAACGGCATGGCGGGGTTGCCCGCGATGAAGGCGGTGAACCGGCCAAACGGGGTGCGCTTATAGCCCGCATCGATGCGCTTTTGCCGGCGGCGAATGGCGACGGAGCCCATCATGATGGAGGCAAACATCGCCGCGAGAATGAAGAAAACCGCACCGATGGCCATGGAAAGGGCGGTTCCCAGGTCGCCAAGAGGCAAGATGTAACTCGGGTTCAGCAGCTGCATCGCGGCCACGAACAGCGCGAAAAGCGAGACCAACGCCAGCGGTAGCCGGATCAGCCACGGCACGCTGCGCATGCCCTCAGATGCCCGCTCGATCACGCGTGAGATACGGCCCGATACGCCGCCCATAACAGGCAGGTAAATCAGCGCCACGATCAGCGAGGCCGACAGGACGAAGATCAGGGTCACGGGAAGCATGCCCATGAACTCCCCCGGCACGCCGGGCCAGAACAGCATCGGCAGGAAGGCGCAAAGTGTCGTCGCGGTCGAGGAGATGACCGGCCAGAACATGCGCTTGGCCGCATCGGTATAGGCCTCCATCGGGCCCGCCCCTTCGGAGATACGCTTATCGGCATATTCGACGACCACGATGGCCCCGTCGACCAGCATCCCCACGGCGAGGATCAGCCCAAACATCACGATGTTCGAGATCGAAATCCCCATAAGCCCGAGCAGGATAAAGCACAGCAGGAAGGAGGTCGGGATCGCAAAACCCACCAGCAGCGCAGACCTTGTGCCAAGCGAGGCCAGCACCACAATCATCACCAGCGCAATCGCCGTCAGCACGGAGCCTTCAAGCTGCTGCACCATGCGGTCGACCTGCTTGGATTGGTCCAGCGTGACGTCCACCTGAATGGCGTCTTGAAGTTCTTGCGGCCAGGCGGTTTGCGCTTTTTCGACGGTCTCGCGCACCAGCGCGGAGGTGTCGATGATGTTGAAACCCTTGCGCTTGACCACCTGCAGGGCGACCGTGTCGCTACCGTTATAGCGCGCCGTGCCTTCCCGATCCTCAAATGTCAGCCGGATTTCTGCCAGCTCCCCAAGGGTCACAACGCGGTCGCCATTGACGCGCACGGGCAGATCATAAACATCGCGCGGCTCGTCAAAGCTGGAAGGGATTTTGACAGAGAACGCGCCTTGGTCGGTATTCACCTCGCCCGCCGCGATCAGCAGGTTATTGTTGGACACGACGGAAATCAGCTCGTTCGCGCTGACATTGTAAGCCTCAAGCGCCAGAGGGTCGATGATCACCTCCAGCATTTCATCGCGGTTGCCGGCGATACCGGCCTCAAGAACCGGGGGCAGGGCCTCCAACGTGTCCTGCAGGTCTTTGGTTACCCGCAGCAGCGTGCGCTCCGGCAGGCTGCCTGACAGCGACACGATCAGGATCGGGAATTCCGAGAAATTGACCTCTTCAATCGTGTATTGTTCGAAACCGGTGGGGAATTCCCCCTCCGCCTGGCCCATTTTGTCGCGCACATCGGCCAGAATTTGCGTTTTGTCCCAGCCGAACTCGAACTCCATGACGATGTTGGCGTAGTTCTCAGCGGCCGTGCCGCGCAGGGATTTCAGCCCATCAAGATCCTGCAGCTTGGCCTCCATCGGCTTGACCAGCAGCTTTTCGCTATCTGCGGCCGAGATGCCGGGGAAGGGGACGGAGACGACGAGGATCGGGATCTCGATATCCGGCTCACCCTCTTTGGGCAGCCCGACATAGGCGAAAGCGCCGATCACCACGGACATGGTGATGAAGGCAATGATCATCCGGGCGCGGTTGCCCGCCCAATCGACGAGGCCGGTCATCCTTTTGCCTCCTGATAGGTGACATCTATTTCGACGCCGTCGATCACGTATTCCTGACCTACGACGATGACATCGACCTCATTCTCGAGCCCGTCGACCCAGACACCGTCCACCGTGTCCCGCAGGATGCTGACAGGGGCGAAGGCGGCTTTGCCGTCCTTGGCCAACCGCACCCCAAGCGCGCCGTCATTGTCGAGCGTCAGGGCTGAGGCGGGCAGCAGATGCGCGGCTGTGCCTTCAGATGAGATCACGATTTCGGCAGTCTGGCCGTCGCGAATGTCGAGATTTGGGTTTGGCACCTTCATCTCAACCTGAAAGGTCCGCGTCTCCGGGTCGGAGGAGGCGGCAAGGAAAGTCACTTCGCCCTGCACCTCTTTTCCGCCGATCAGCCGGGCGCCGGCCGTGGCCCCTAGCGCGATCTTGCCCACATCGCTTTCAGGTACGAAGCCCACCAGTTTGATAGGGTCAAGCTGGATGATTGTTGCGCAAAGCCCGCCGGGTTGCAAAAGCGCACCCAGCTCAGCGGTGTCGGTGTCCAGCAACCCGCCAAACGGGGCTTTTACGACCAGACGCTCAATTTCCTTGCGTGCCGTTGCAACTGAGGCTTCCGCCGATCTGACACCGGCGCGGGCTGCCTGCAGCCCGGCGCGGGCCGATTCAACGGCCGCCTCGGCGGAGGAGACGGCAGCCATTGTGCCGGCAACCCGTGTCGTCGTGGCGAAACCGTCTTTGGAAAGCTGCTGTGCCGCGTTATCGTTAATCTGCGCCTCTTCCAGCCGGGACCGGGATTCGGCAAGGCGTCCCTCGGCTTCTGGAATGCGGGCGGCGGCTTCGGGGACGCGCGCCTCGGCCTCTGCCAGCAGGGTCTGCCGCGTGCCGGGCGCGATTTCACACATCAATTGACCCGCCTCGACCGTGGCGCCCTTGCGCAGCGGTTCCGTGACAACCAGCCCGGAGGTTTCCGCGCGCACATCGACGCGGCGGGTGGCCTGAGTCTGGCCCCGCAGCAGAACCGCGCTATTCACTTCCTGTGCCGTGGACTTGACAGCGACGACGGAGACGACTCGCTTTGGTTCGGTCGGTTCATCTTGGGTTTCCGCGGTCTCAGCAGTGTCCTGCGCCACAACCGGCGCGTCCCCGCGAGCCGCGAAGGACAGCAGCTTGTCTCGCTCAAATACCAAGAAATAAAGGGCCGTTGCCACAATTGCAGCGATGAGTACCGGAAAGAGCCGCATCTTGTCTTCCTATCTGCCTAGTCCCAGATGAGAGGCGCGAAAGTCACGAAATGTGCGATCTCTCAACATGTGTCACATATGGCTTACGCTAAACTGACCGGTTCAGATTACTTTTTTCCGCAGTGCGGCGCAAGGCGTACAATCCATGACATATGCGCATGTGCCCACAAACGCTGTGCAGCCCCTCTTGTTCCCTCCGCATGCTTCGGGGTAAGACGCGCAAGGCCAAGGCGCGATCGGAGACGACATGAGCAATACCGACAGTTTCATCGAGGAAGTGAGCGAGGAAGTCCGCCGCGACAAGCTGTTTGCCCAGTTTAAACGCTGGGGCTGGCTCGTCGGGCTTGTGCTGGTACTGGTGATCGGCGGCGCGGCCTTTAGCGAATGGCGCAAGGCCGAGAACAAGCGCGTTGCGGGCAGTTTCGGCGACGCGCTGCTGGCACAGTTTGACGACGCCTATTCGGGCCAACCGCTAGACGGCATTAACGCGCAGACCCCCGGTCAGGCCGCTGTGGCAGGGCATCTTGCCGCGGCCAAGGCGCTGGCGGATGGGGACAGCGAGGCGGGGCTGGCAGAGCTGGACCGCATTAGCGCGCTGGATGACGCGGACCCGATTTACCGCCAGCTTGCGGAATTCAAGGCGGCGCTGGCGCTGCCGCTTGATAACGATCCGGGCGAACGGATCGCGGCCTTTGACGCCATTGCCGGCCCGTTCCGCGTGTTGGCGCAGGAACAGAAAGCAATGGTGCTGATCGAACAGGGGGAGCGGGCTGCCGCCGCAGATCTGCTGCGCCAGCTGCTTCAATCGGCGGAGGCCACGCCGGGCTTGCAACGTCGCGCCTCTGAGGTGATGATTGCACTGGGGGTCGACCTGACCGGGAACACTTCTGAACAGAATGACAGCGACGGCTGAACCGCACCGGTGCGCCAGCGCGCCGCAATGACCGGGTAAGGCAATGGGACGACGCGACAAGAGGGGGGCAGACAGGCAGCGCTGCCGTGATGTACCCTCCATGCAAAAAGGGGCGATGCAGTGACATATGCGGTCAAACTTGGTGCCGGCCTGCTGGTGGCGATGCTGGCCGCTTGCGCGGAGCCTGAGCTGATCCTTGACGGGGAGCGGTTCGACATCCGCGCCGACACTGCGCAGCGCGACGCCTCCGGCAATGAAATCACCGACGGCGTGGCCCGCGCCTTTACCGCGCCGCCGCAGGTCAATCACAGCGCCTGGACGCATCGCGGCGGGGACGTGACCCATAACGTCCAGCATCCGGCCCTGTCGTCAAATCCGCAGTTACTTTTCTCGGTCGATATCGGGGAAGGCAATTCGCGAAAGCAGCGCATCACCGCTGATCCGATTGTCGCCAATGGGCGCATTTTTACGATGGATGCTTCTAGCAGGGTGTCTGCCACGGGTGTGGACGGGATGCCGCTATGGGCGCGCCAGCTGGTCCCTGCCAATGACAAGGCGGGGGAGGCCACAGGCGGCGGGCTGGCATTTGCAAATAACACCGTATTCGCGACGACGGGTTTTGGCGAGCTGTTCGCGCTTGAGGCAACGTCGGGCGCCACGCTTTGGCGGCAGAAACTGGACGCGCCGGTGACCTCGTCACCGACCGTATCTGACGGTATTGTCTACGTGCTGACCCGCGACAGCCGCGCTTGGGCGCTGGACGTCGAAAACGGCCGCATCCAATGGCAGCTGGCCGGCGCACCGACGGAGGCCACATTGATCGGCGGGCCGGGCCCTGTGATTTCCAGCCGGGTCGCGATCCTGCCCTTCGGCTCGGGGGAGCTGGTCGCGGCGCTAAAAAGGTCGGGCATCCGGGTCTGGGGATCTGCGGTGGCCGGTGAACGGCGCGGGCGGGCCTATGCGGGCATCACTGATATCTCTGGCGATCCGGTCCTGAGCGACGGCGTGCTTTACGCGGCCAATGCCAGCGGACGGGTCGTGGCGCTGCGCCCGTCCAGCGGGGAGCGGCTCTGGACCGCGAATGAGGGCGCCTATTCCCCGGTGCTGCCGGTTGGCGATTCCGTCTTTATGCTGTCGGAGCAGGGAGAGCTTTTGCGCCTTGACCGTGACACCGGCGCGCGCATCTGGTCGGTGCGGCTGCCCTACTTCGTCAACGACCGTATCAAACGGCGGCAGGCGGTGTTTGCGCATTATGGCCCCGTACTGGCAGGCGGGCGGCTGCTCGTGGCCTCCAATGACGGGTTGATCCGCAGCTACAGCCCCGAGACCGGCGCCTTGGTCAGCACCACGGAAATTCGCGGCGGGGCTGCCTCAAACCCCGCGATCGTTAATGGCGTCATGTATGTGGTGACCGAAAACGGACAACTCGCCGCTTTCCGTTGACCGCGATTGGTTGTATGAGCCGGGGCTTGATCTTTGCGAGGCCCCCCACATGTCTTTCACCATTGCCATTGTAGGCCGGCCGAATGTCGGCAAGTCGACGCTGTTCAACCGGCTGGTTGGCAAGCGCCTGGCCCTGGTCGATGACCAGCCCGGTGTCACGCGTGATCTGCGCGAAGGGGCGGCGCGCTTGGGCGACCTGAAGTTTACGGTGATCGACACGGCGGGGCTTGAGATGGCCACCGACGAGTCGCTGCAAGGCCGCATGCGGATGCTGACAGAGCGCGCCGTGGGCATGGCTGATGCCTGCCTGTTTCTGGTCGATGCCCGCGACGGGGTGTTGCCTGCCGACGAGATTTTCGCCGACATCCTGCGCAAGAAGAACGCCCATGTGATCCTTGGGGCCAACAAGGCCGAGGGGAAGGCGGGCGAGGCCGGCATGATGGAGGCCTACGCGCTTGGCCTCGGCTCCCCCATTGGCCTTTCCGCCGAGCATGGGGAGGGGATGGCCGATCTTGCCGCCGCCCTGCGCCCGCTGATGGACGCCCATGCCGAGACCGCCCCGGCTGAAGAGCCTGAGGTTGAGGTCGCCATTGAAGAGGATAGCGACGAGGTTGCGGACTACGTGGCGCCCTCCGCCGGCAAGCCCTTGCAGATCGCCGTGGTGGGTCGCCCGAATGCGGGCAAATCCACGCTGATCAACAAGATCATCGGCGAAGACCGGCTGCTGACCGGACCGGAGGCCGGTATCACCCGCGACGCCATCTCCGTCATGACCGATTGGGGCGGGGTGCCGACGCGGATCTTTGACACGGCCGGTATGCGCAAAAAGGCCAAGGTGCAGGACAAGCTGGAAAAGCTCAGCGTGTCTGACGGGCTGCGCGCGGTGAAATTTGCAGAGGTGGTGATCGTGTTGCTGGATGTCGACATCCCGTTCGAGCAGCAGGATTTGCGCATCGCCGACCTGGCGGAGAGGGAGGGGCGGGCCGTCGTCCTTGCCGTCAACAAATGGGATCTCGAAGGGGCCAAGCAGGACAAGCTGCGCGCCCTGAAGGAGCAATTTACCCGCCTGCTGCCGCAGCTCAAAGGCGCGCCGCTGATCACCGTGTCGGCATTGACCGGTCGGGGGTTGGAGCGGCTGCGCGACGCCGTGCTGGAAGCGCATGAGATCTGGAACCGGCGCGTGCCGACCTCGCAACTGAACCGTTGGCTCGTCGGCATGTTGGAACAGCACCCGCCCCCCGCGCCGCAAGGCAAGCGGATCAAGCTGCGCTACATGACGCAGGCCAAATCGCGCCCGCCGGGATTTGTGGTCATGTGCTCCCATCCCGACCTGCTGCCGGCCAGCTATACGCGCTATCTGGTCAACGGGCTGCGCGAGGATTTTGACATGCCCGGCACGCCCATCCGCATCTTCCTGCGCTCCCAGGCGGACGCGAACCCTTATAAAGGCCGCAAGAAGCCCGGGCCGTCAAAGCTGCGCAAACACCTGGATGGGCGCAAATCGGACTGATGCAGTCTGGGGCCTCAACTCATTATGCAGTGATGAATCGGACCTCAAAAACCCCGGCGAAACAGCGCAGGTCGTGGGGCTATGCGTCGCGGCCGGCCAAGGCGAGGCTTGCGGCCTTCAGCTTCTCGCGCATGTCGACATTCAGCGCATGTTCCAGCTGGCGCCGGATCTCGGGCTCTGCAAAGCAAAGCCGTTTCAGCTCGTTCGCATCAATTGTGAAGTAGCGCGCGTCCTGTGTCAGCATTGCGGTTGCCGTCGCTGGCCCGCCGCCAAGGCAGGAAATCTCGCCAATGAAGTTGCCCGGCCCGCAAGCGCCAATTTTCTTGCCGCGCAGCTGAATGTCGGCGCCGCCAGTGGCAAGGTAGATCAGCCGTCCTACGGTTTCATCCTCGAGCGTCAGAAAGAAGCCCGCATCCTCGCTGACCCAACGGCCGGCGTCGAAAAACTTGCGCGCACTTGCAGCGTCCAGCGCCGGTAGTTTGGCGTCCAGGAACGCTTGCTCGTCTTCCGAGAAACTTTGCTGTTCGTTTTGTAATGTGTCTACATGTTTGTTCATAACAGCCCGACCCGTTCCAAATAATGCCTAGGTTGCATGGGGCACGACGCCCCTGTCAAACCATCCGTTAATGACTTGGTAACTATTCCTGCAATTGTGATGAACATGCGCCAGAACTAGGTCCGTTTTTGGGCATTCGGAGCATATTGGTCAAAACTCAGTCGTGCCGGCGGCCTCGTCATTCTGCCAGGGTTTGACCAGATTGCCAAACCGGGTGTAGCGACCCTCAAAGCTCAGCTCGACCGTGCCAATGGGGCCGTGGCGCTGTTTGCCGATGACGACCTCGGCCTTGCCATGCAGCCGCTCCATCTCGTCTTGCCAGACGGCCATCTTCTCAAGATCATGGTCAGACGGCTTCTCACGCTCTTTATAATATTCCTCGCGGTAGACGAACATCACGACGTCTGCGTCTTGCTCGATCGAGCCAGATTCACGCAGGTCTGACAGCTGCGGGCGCTTGTCTTCGCGGTTCTCAACTTGGCGCGACAGCTGCGACAGGGCAATGACGGGGATGTCTAGTTCCTTGGCGATGGCTTTCAGGCCTTGGGTGATCTCGGACACCTCGTTCACGCGACTGTCTTTCGCGGTCGCGGGGCGCACCAGCTGCAGATAGTCCACGATGATGACGTCCAGCCCGTGGGTCCGTTTCAGCCGGCGCGCGCGCGCCGCAAGTTGGGAAATCGGCAACGCAGGCGTGTCGTCGATAAACAGCGGGCAGGATTCCAGCGCTTTGGCGGCCTCCACGAAGCGGCGGAATTCAACCTCGGTCATGTCGCCTTTGCGGATCTGTTCAGACGGGACCTCAGCCGCTTCCGACAGGACACGGGCGGCAAGTTGTTCCGCGCTCATCTCAAGGGAGAAAAACCCGACTGAACCGCCCTCGATTGCGCCCTCCACGCCGTCCGGCGTCATGCCCTTTCTATAGGCCTTGGCGATATTGAAGGCGATGTTGGTGGCCAGCGAGGTTTTGCCCATAGAAGGGCGGCCCGCCAGGATCAGCAAGTCGGACCGGTGCAGCCCGCCCAGTTTCTTGTCCATGTCGATCAGCCCGGTAGAAAGCCCCGCCATGCCGCCGTCGCGCATATAGGCGGCGTTGGCGACCTGCACGGCGTCTGTCACGGCCTTCAGGAAGCTCTGGAACCCGCTTTCGGATTTACCTTCCTCCCCCAGCTTGTAGAGCCGCTGTTCGGCGTCCACGATCTGGCTTTTCGGGTCGCTTTCCGTGTCAACGGTCTGCGCGCGGGCGGCGATTTCTTCGCCCAGCCCGATGAGTTCGCGCCGGATCGCGAGGTCATAGACCATCTGCGCATAGTCGCGCGCCGCGAAGGAGGAGATCGACGCCCCTTGCAGCCTTACCAGATAGGCCGCACCACCAAGTTCTTTCAGGCCCTCATCTTCCTCGAAATAGGGCTTCAGCGTCACGGGGGAGACCAGCAGGTTCTTGTGAATACGCGCCGCAGCCGTTTCGAAAATGCGGCGGTGGACCGGGTCGAAAAAATGCTCCGGGCTGACGATGGAGGAGACGCGGTCCATGATCTCGTTATTGGTCAGGATCGCGCCCAGAATCTGCTGCTCTGCTTCGATATTGTGAGGGAGGGCGACTGCTTCCGGCGCAGGCGCGGCCTCGCCCTGCATGTTGCTCATGTCATTCATCTGAGTGCCCCTTATGTCCCCAATGCCCGTAGACCAAGGGTTTGGCCTATCTGGGGATACCAAATCAATCTGGATATCCTGTGGAGCGATTGGGGGTTGTTCGCCGCCTATCTTGCGTCAGAAACGGTGCGCAGGTCAACATATTGTGTGTGGTCATTTTGCGGTCTGTTTCCAGCGCGGGTTACCCACTGGCCTGGGGGGTATTCACCTTATCTTAACGCCCGCACCAGGCCGAATCGTCACGCGGGGTTGGCAGCTTGCCATGCCTCCTGCCATCCGCGTGGGTTTTTCAGAAAGCGTTCGACCTCTGCCAGCGTCTCCGCATCGAAGGCCTCCCGCTCCTTGGCGGCGGCCAGCACATCCCACCAGGTGCACAGGTGATGCAGCGCCACGCCATGATCGCCGAGCTTCGATATCGTCTCGGGGAAGATGTCGTAATAAAAGATCACCGCCGTATGCGCGCAGGCAGCGCCCGTGTCGCGGATCGCATCAACAAAGCTGAGTTTGGAGCCGCCATCGGTCGTCATGTCCTCGACCAGCAGCACATTCTGCCCCTCGTTCATATCCCCCTCGATCCTTGCATTCCGCCCGTAGCCCTTGGGTTTTTTGCGCACATAGGTCATCGGCAGGGCCATGCGTTCAGCTACAAGCGCGGCGAAAGGGATGCCCGCCGTCTCCCCGCCTGCAATGTTGTCAAAGACCTCAAACCCTGCGTTACGCATCACGGTGACAGTCAGAAAATCCATCAGGCTGGAGCGGATCCGCGGGTGGGAGATCAGCTTGCGGCAATCGATATAGCTGGGCGAGGGTAGGCCGGAGGCCAGCGTGAACGGCTCGCGCGTGTTGAAATTGACGGCCTTGATTTCCAGCAGCATCGTGGCGGAAAGGCGGGCAATTTCTTCTTTGCTGGGGTAGCTGGAGGGGATCATAATGCGGTCCTTTTTGCCAAATGTGGGAGCCTCCGGCGGGAGTATTTTTGAAGCAATGATGAGCGGTTACGTGACGTGCCAATGCAGCGGCATTTGCGGATCAAACACGGTGACCGGGCCTGCGCCTGTGTCAAGCTTGGCAGGATAGGTGACGGGGTCGCCTTTGGTGAGCGTCATCGTGCCCTCGTTGGCGGGCAGGCCATAGAAGGCGGGGCCGTTAAGGGAGGTGAAGCCTTCCAGCTTGTCGAGCGCACCATCTTGTTCAAACACCTCTGCGAGGATAGACATGGTGTTGGTCGCGGTGAAGCAGCCTGCGCAGCCGCAGGCATGTTCTTTCAGCGCATCCGTATGCGGCGCGCTGTCAGTGCCGAGGAAAAACGTGGGATTGCCGGAGGTCGCGGCGGCGCGCAGCGCGAGGCGATGCGTTTCGCGTTTGGCGACGGGTAGGCAGTAGTAATGCGGCCTGATGCCGCCTGCCAGGATATGGTTGCGGTTGATCACCAAATGATGCGTCGTGATCGTGGCGCCCGTATTGGCGTGGCCGGCGGCGTAGTCGGCACCTTGCTGGGTCGTGATATGCTCCATCACGATTTTCAGCTCCGGCAGGGCACGGCGGATTGGGTCAAGAACACGGTCGATAAACACGGCTTCCCGGTCGAAAATGTCGATCTCGGCATCGGTGACCTCGCCATGGACGCAAAGCGGCAGCCCGATCTGCGCCATGGTTTCCAATTGCCGGCGGATGTTGTCGAAATTGCGCACGCCCGAGGCGGAGTTGGTGGTTGCCCCGGCTGGGTACAGCTTGACGGCGGTGATCAGCCCGATCTCATAGGCGGCGCGCAGGTCTTTGATGTCGGTTTCTTCCGTCAGGTAGAGCGTCATCAACGGTTTGAAATCGGAATTGTCGGGCTTGGCGGCCATGATCCGGTCGCGGTATTCGGCGGCGTCCCGCGCGGTGACCACGGGTGGCACTAGATTGGGCATGATGATGGCGCGGGCGAAATGGCGGGCGGTTTCGGGCAGGACGGCTTTCAGCATCTCACCGTCACGCAAATGCAGGTGCCAGTCATCGGGGCGGCGGATGGTCAATGTGGTCATGCGGGGCCCCCTCGGATGGTCGCGATCGGGCCTCGTTTAGCCAATTCAGCCGGGCGGTGCCAGAGGGGATCGGCCCGCTCGCGTGAGCGAAGATTGGCTGGCCCCCTGCGGGATTGAGGCTATGGCCCGGCGCGGTACCGCGCTATAGTCGCTAAAAAGAGCAAACAGGCAGATCGGCGGTGACCTCATGCGACAGATGACCCTTTCCCTCCTTGCGGCTTCAACGGTTGCGTTGGCCGCCTGCACCCCGGCCGCTAGCAGGTTGCAGACCGTGCGCGAGGTGGGGCCGGAGGCCGTCGTCGGCTGTACCGAATTGGGCACCGTGACCGGCGTACCGAAACTTTTCGGCCCGTTTGCCAATATCGGGCTGAACGACGCACGCAATGCTGCGAAGCGGGCGGCGCGGGCGCAAGGCGCGACGGATGTGGTGTTCGATCCGATCCCCGAGGGGGAGACGATCGTGCGGATAACCGGGCGCGCCTATCGCTGCGGTGATGACGTGGCCGCAGCCCCGCTGAGCACCTGACGCCGCCGCTTGCGGAAGGCGGCACCGAAGCGCTGGCGGCGGTCTTCCTGGTCGCGGGCGCGCAAGTGGTCCTCCATCGCGAGGCGGTAAAGATAGATATCCTTGCGGGACCGGATCAGCTTGTAATAGGCGGCAGGGGTCAGGGTGCCGGCGATGCCTGCCTCCATAATCGGCTTCAGCACGTCCATGCGGTTCAGAACCAGAGCTGATTTGTGACCCAGTCCAATGCCTTTGAGCGGCACCAGATTGGGCGCGGAGAGACGTTCGACATGGGCACGGTCGCCGCCATGATAGGGGTCGTAGATGACATAGGCACGGCTGGTTTCGGCGATTGTGTCTGCTGCGTCCGAATAGGGCAGGGACCAGTCTGCGGCGCGGCCCTTGGCAAACCGGCCTTCCCACGGAACCTTTGCGTTGTCGAGCGTGGTTTGCGGGCTGAAGGCCAGCACGGTGCTGCCCGGCGCATGGCCGCAAAACGCCAGCGCGCCAAACCCGCCCATGGAGGTGCCGACGAAAGACACCTGCTCGAACCCGTCGAAAAACCCTTCATCACGCAGGCGGTCCATCTGATCTATCAACGCGGCGGAGCGGAACCAGGTGGATGCCTGCGCGTAGACACCCAGATGCGAAAACCCGCGATCCGCGCAGAATTTCTGCGCCCATGGCTCCCGCTCGAACACGGAGGAGCCTGCCTGTGACAGGTTGTCGAAGCTGACGACGAGCTGCGTGCGGCCCCGCTCCACGAAGGAGCAGCTGTAATCCCCGAATTTGCGAAACCAGCCGTCATTAGGGCCAGCAGGGTAGATCTCGCGGTACCAGGAAGGCGGGCCATCGGCTTTCTGCGGTTCATCTTGCGACGCGGGTGTCGCCGCCTCTTCTGATTTGCGTTGGTCGATGTTGCGCAGCGCGATCATGATGGCTTGCGTCGCGGCGTGGCGGTCGCGCTGGCGCTGCGCCTCTTCATCCTTTGCGGCATCCGCGTTATCCTCAAGGTCCGAGGCATCAAAGAAAGCGCCATGACCGGGCATGAATGTCTCGACCAGCTTCGCATTATCGGGGGCCAGCTTTGCCATCAGGGCGCGGCGCTGCGCGATCGTAAACACATCGCGGGATCGTATGGTGCCGGGATGGTCAATCGCGCTCAGCTCCCGAATGACTTCGCGCACGTTGAAATCCGTGACCTCCCCCATGGTGGCAAGCATCTCCGACATTTCGGCGGAGAAGGTCTTGTTTGCAAACCCGTCATTGGCAACAAAATCATCTTGCATCGTCAGGCCAATCTGCTTGGCAAAATCAAGCACGACGTCGCCTTCCAGAAGCGTCTTGGTGCTGAACGGGCGGGCGATGATGTTTTCGGCCCCGCACACTTCCGCGTAGGTGCTAAGCACGTCGAAATAACGCAAATGCCGATCGCTATCCTCCAGGAACGCCTGCCGGTCGGGCTGGATCCGGCTGTTTTTGAGCAGCTGCTTGTAAAGCGCCTCCAGATAGATGTCCTGCCTTCGCACGTAGCACAGCACCTTGGTCCGTCCTCTTAGCGCGTCGGGGATGGTACCGATCAGCTTGCGGGTCGTGTAGAAGTTGAACAGCATCTCGGAGGAGATGACATGCGTCAGCTCAGGCTGCGCGTCGGCCTCCGCGACAATGGCATCGAGGATCGGCTCGATGCCGCCGCGACGGGCGGCGGCGGCCAGCGGGTTATGGGCGATATGCTTGCGCCCGGCGGTCATGTAATTGATCCCCGCGTCGCGCCGCAGCTGCTCCTCGTTCTGGCTGAGAAACCCCTGAAGCGAGGTTGACCCCGTCTTGGGCGTCCCGATATGCAGCCAAATCTGACCCATCTATGCCTTTTCCTGCCCTTGCTGTTTCGGGCTCGCCGCGCGTTCGCCGGGCGGGAGGATGCCACGTTTGCGCAGGCGGGCATTGGCTTCCCTGAGCTTTTTGCGAAAGACCGGCCCGCGGCCCCGCGCCAGCACGTATTCGGCGACCAGTGCCACCCGCATCGGGTTCTTGTCGATGTCGATGATCTGGATCAGCGCGCGCAGATACCGTTGGAAATCCCGCCTTGCGCGCAGCATTTGGTAAAACCGCGTCCGCGTCAGCTTACCATCGACGCAGGCGGTGATGATGGGTTTCAAAATGCCCATGTTTATCAGCCCGGAGGCGATCCGGTGCCCCTGAAACCGGCATTTCAGTTTGGTCACATTGGGCCCGTGAAACAGGGCTGCATGCATGGCGTCGGGGGCCTCTAACGGGTCGTAAAAAATGTAGACCTGCTGCGCGTCGGCAACCATGTCGGGCGCATAGCCATAGGCGTTGCTGAAATCACGCCGCCAGGCTTTCTTGTACCGTTTCTCCCACCCCGCGACATCGCGGTCGAGCGTGGCTTGTGGGCTGATGGCCACCACCGTGGCGCCCGGCGCTGCCGCGCTGAAGGCGCAGGCCGCGTAGCCGCCCATGGAGGCACCGTAGAACACGACGCGGCGGAAACGGTCGAAAAAGCCCTCATCCCGCAGCCGGTCGAAAAACGCATGCATGTCAGCGTCGCGGTACCAGGTCCAGTCATGTGCCATCAGGCCGAGGATCGACCAACCCTGACTTTGAACGAAATCAAACCCCCAGGGCAGCCGCTCCCCATGCTCGAACACGTGGTCGAGGTTCTCGAAGGTGACAATCAGCGTGTCCCCGGATTCGACGAAAAGGGCGGAGTGGTCGGCGCCCAGCTGTTCAAAAAATCCATGCGCCTGGCCCAGCTTGCGCAGCTCCCCTTCCCAGGCGCCGCGGTCCTCCTCTGCCAGGGCGGCGTCCAGATTGATGGGTGTGCTCATGCCTCCTGCCTCTTGTCTTCCTGCAGGATGGCGTTGAACACGGCGCGGCCGTCTTCGCTGTCGCGCAGCTTCGCGATCTCGCCCTTGTGCCAGCGGGTCGCGCGGCGGTGCAGCCGTTCCAGCACCGGGTCAGACAGAAGGTCGGCAAGCCGTTCTTTCACGGCGGGCAGCAAGGGTTGGATCGTGTCGTCATGCACCTCATTGCGGTTCATCGCGCGCCAGTAATCAAGGCCAAGCGTGTCGCCTGTATACCCCCGACCGCGGGCGATTTTCAGCAGGTAGTGCTCTGCCGAGCGCAAGGCGTAGTGGTTAACCTGACCAAGTTCGTAGCCTGCCGTGTCGCGGTTCATGCGCCAGCCCGCGCCAAAAAACACCTCGGGCATGGGCGTGCCGTTCCCGCCATGCCAACCCAAAGCCTGCCAGTCCCCGTCCGAGACCGCGCGAGGCCGATGGCAGCCGATCACGCTGACCGCGTCGGTGCGGTGGATGCTTTTCATCCCCCAGGCCTGCATCGGGCGGGGGCAGAATTCGGGCGCGGCCTGCTGCAGCCGCTCTGTCAGCAGGTGGTTGCGGAACCGCGCCTGCCCATCTGTGCCAAAGACCCGCCACATCAGCGAGATGCAGCCCGCCTGCGGCAGCGCCTCCGTCAGCGCGGGCAGGGTTCGAGCGCCTACATGGACGTTGATGAACTCATCCGCGTCGATCACCACCACCCAATCGGCGTCCTTGTAGACCGGGTCGCGATGCGCCTTGCGGTAGGCGCGCACCTGATGGGCCGGGCGTTGGCCCGGCTTGCGGGTATTGTCGCGATGCGTGACCAGCCCCAGCACGGCCAGCCTGTCCAGCATCGCGGTGGTCCCGTCCTCGCAATCATTGGTGTAGATCAGAAAATGGTCGACGCCGACCGACAGGTGATAAGCCACCCATTCCAGCAGGTAGGGGCCTTCGTTTTTCATGCAGGTCAGGGCAAGGAAACGGCGGGCCATGGCTTACCTTTTATGCAGGACAAGCACCTGGTCGCGCTTGTCCTTGTGCCATTTGGCCTGATGCAGAAAGCAGCCTGACAGATCGAGGCGCATGTCGTTCAGGGCGGTCTCAATCTCCGGCACCGGGTGGGTGAAGTAGCGCTGGCGCAGGTAGCCCTGAAAAAGCTCGGCGGTCTTCGGATAGCCCGCGTTTTCGCGGTGTTTTGGCTGGAACCGCAGATCCTCGATCAGATAGATCCCGCCCGATTTCAGCTTGGGCCAAAGGGCCACCAAACCGTGCTGCTGATGGTGGGACAGGTGGCTCATGTCATCGAGGATCACGTCGGCCTCTGCCAGATCCGCGAGTGCGTCCTGCAGCTTGTCCAGGTCGTTAAACCGGCATTGCCGCTTCGTCAGCCGGCGTTCCTTCGTCAGTGGGTAGGCGCGCTCGTCAATGCCGGTGATCCGGGCCGAGGGCAGGTATTCAAGCCACATCGGCGCGGTGGTGCTGAGCCCCCGTTCCGCAGGCTCTGCCCCGCCAAGTCCAAGCAACACCATATGCAGCTTCTCGCGGCGGCGCGGTTGCAGCAGCAGGTGGTAAAGCTCGGTAAAGCTGTGTTTCTGCGTGCCCTGATCCAGCTGCAACCGGTCGGCAATGTCGGTCAGGTTGATCGCCCCGCGCCCCAGCTTGTCGCGGTTGGACACCACCGGGATCGCGGTGCCCGGATAGGTCGCAGGCTCCTCTGGGCGGTGCGGGTTGCTGGTGGGCATGGGCGCATCGGAGGGGGTGATGCCGTGTTTGGTCAGCAACCTCCCGATCAGGCTGTCGGGATGCGGCTCGCCATTTTCCCGCTCGATGATGCGCATGCGGATGCGCCGGCCCCAAAAATGGATCGAAAGCGTGTTGTCGGTCAAATATTGGCTGAGGTCGGCATTGGGTTTCAGCATCAAGCGGCGTTTCTTGAAGGTAATCGGAAACAGCGCGTCCATCGGCATCGCGTATTTCTGCTCTCCCGTTTGGTGCAGAAAATGGGTCAGCGCCTGCGGCCCCCAGACCCCCCAGCTTTGCTCGCCCACATGAACCGGGTCTCCAGCGGCTTTCTTCTCCGCCATCTCTGATTGAAGCTCTGGTTTGAACCATGGCGGGATGGCGTATTCATCGCTGGTGAAATCAATCAGCCCGGCCAGCGCGGCACTGTCAGCCGGCAGCCCCAACACGCCGTTATTGATGTGATGCGGGCTTTCCCAGCCATGGAAATGCCCGGTTGAGGAGGTAAAACGTTTGACGCAATAAGCATCAGTATCGGCCCATATCTGGTCATCGGTTTTGGCCAGCATGTTGTAACGCCATTTATCGGCCTGCGGCGCGGGGGAGCCGGTGCGCTTATGGGCGATCACGCCCTCCATGGGCATGATCTCATTGGCGTCGCAGACCTCGATCCCGTCGGGAATATTGGCGACATCGCCATATGTGTAGAGCTTCACATGATGCCCGGCGTCACGGAAGGAGACAGCGCAAAGCTGCTCCATATAGGTCAGGGCGCCGCCAATCCACAGCTGCGCAATCGCATATTCCTTCGCCACGCCTTGCCCCGCAATTAACGGGTTTGCCCGCATCTTTGCTTATGATTGTTTCGATTCTCGCAAAGGGCGGGTTAAAACGCAAGAAAAAGCTGATTCGGTGCCAAAGCTGTGGCGAAGCAGTGAAAGCGAGGCAAAAGCCTTGAGATTGAGCGGCTTATGAAGATCACCGTCGTCACCACAATGCGCAACGAAGGCGCGCATCTGCTGGAATGGCTGGCCCATCACCGGGCGGCGGGCGTCGACGATTTTGTCGTATATGTCAACAATTGCGAGGACGGGTCGGA
>CALHHY010000132.1 GCA_938030665.1 uncultured Litoreibacter sp.
GACCAAATTAGGATCGTGGCCATTGTAAGCGACCTTTACCTTTACTCTTGCACCGTTTTTGCCACCACCCAAGACGAATGTCCCATATAGAACGAACTATGGCATCTTTTCTGCAAATTGCAGTGGAAAATGCCACATTTCAGTCACTTATTTGAATGTAGAGTTAACGGATCTTACCAAGCGGTAAACAATCCAGGCATTTATCCGCTGTTATTGTCAGGATCGTCGACAGTGCGATGTTGGTCCAACGCCCGAGTCGCTTTTTCCTGCCGCAATCTGTTCGCCTCTTTTTGCGCCTTTGTCTGACCGAACTTCACCGCATTTTCGTCGGCGCGGGCCTTTCGGTCTGCCCGCGCGCGCTGTTTTCTGACCTTGTTCAGGTTAACCGGCTTCACCCAAACGCCCCCGAGGTCACTTCGGGCCGATCATGTCTTCGGGCCGGACCACGCGGTCGAATGTCTCCGCATCGACCAGACCGAGGGCGATGGCTTCTTCCTTTAGGGTGGTGCCGTTCTTATGCGCGGTCTTGGCGACCTTCGTGGCATTGTCATAGCCGATGGTCGGCGCCAGCGCGGTGACCAGCATCAGGCTTTCCTTCATCAGCTTGTCGATCCGTTCCACGTTGGCCTGCGTGCCCACCACCATGTTATCGGTAAAACTTGAGGCCGCATCGCCCAGCAGCTGCATGGATTGTAGCACGTTGTAGCTCATCATCGGGTTGTAGACGTTCAGCTCAAAATGCCCTTGGGAGCCGGCCATGCCGACCGCGGCGTCATTGCCCATGACATGCACGCAAACCATGGTCAGCGCCTCGGCTTGGGTTGGGTTTACCTTGCCCGGCATGATCGACGATCCGGGCTCGTTTTCAGGCAGGATCAGCTCTCCCAGACCGGAGCGGGGGCCGGAGCCCAGAAGCCGCATATCATTTGCGATCTTGAACATGGAGGCGGCCACCGTTTTCAGCGCGCCGGAGAACATGACCATCGCGTCATGGGCCGCAAGCGCCTCGAACTTGTTGGGGGCAGTGACAAAGGGCAGATCAGTGATCGCGGCAATTTCAGCGGCGACCTTTTCGGCAAAACCCTTGCGGGTGTTGAGCCCCGTGCCCACGGCCGTGCCGCCTTGAGCCAGTTCGTAGATGTCGGGCAGGCAAGCCTCGACCCGTTCGATCCCCTTGGCCATCTGATGCGTGTAGCCGCCAAATTCCTGACCAAGCGTCAGCGGCGTCGCGTCCTGCGTATGGGTGCGCCCGATCTTGATGATGTCCTTGAACTCCTCCGCCTTTGCCTCAAGTGCGGCGTGCAGCTTGCGCAGCCCCGGCAGCAGCGTGTCGCGCGCCATCATGCCAATGCCCACATGCATCGCGGTCGGGAAGGTGTCGTTGGAAGATTGACCCATATTGCAATGATCGTTTGGATGGACAGGCGATTTCGACCCCATCTCGCCGCCCAGAATTTCAATTGCCCGGTTGGAGATCACCTCGTTCGAATTCATGTTCGACTGCGTGCCAGACCCCGTCTGCCAAACGACCAGCGGGAAGTTGTCGTCGAACTTGCCGTCGATCACCTCCTGCGCGGCTTGCTGGATGGCCGGGGCAAGCGCCGCGTCAAGATCGCCGAATTCAAGATTGACGGTGGCTGCGGCCTTCTTGATGACGCCAAGCGCGCGGATGATCGCCACGGGCTGGCGCTCCCATCCGATGGGGAAATTCATGATCGAGCGTTGCGTCTGCGCGCCCCAGTATTTATCGGCGGGGACCTCCAGCGGGCCAAAGCTGTCGGTCTCGGTGCGGAATTGATCGCTCATGAAAGGCATCCTGTTGGCATCTATGTTGATGCCAAAGCCTATACGCGGCGGCTCGCTTCATGACAATATGACGCCCCCGCAAGTGCGCACGGTCGCGCGATTGTCAGACCGGCGCGCTTAGGATTTGCGAAAACTGTCGAGGCTGACCACATCGGCCTTTTTGTCGGCCTTCTTCTCAGCCCCCTCGTCAGAGCCACCGTCATGCGACGCCAGCTCACTTGCCTTCGTCTCAGGCGCGCGGCCTGACTGCCGGTCCTCGTCGAAGTCGGGCAGTTCAACCACCTCATGCTCGTCGCCGTCATGGCTTTCAAAGCGCAGGCCAAACTCCACCGACGGGTCAACGAAGGTGCGCAGGCTGTCAAACGGGATCTTCAGCGGCTCGGGATTGTCGCCGAAATTCAGCGTGATGGAGAAGCCATCCTCCGTCACGAACAGCGCGTCATACCAATGCTGGACAACAATCGTCATTTCGTCGGGGTAGCGGTCAAACAGCCAGTCGGCCATATCGACATCGGGGTGGCGGGTATCGAAGGTGATGAAGAAGTGATGCTCGCCGGGCAGCCCGTGATCGGCGACATCCTGCAAAACCCCGGCAATCAGCCCGCGCATCGCGTGATGCATCTTCTTGCCGTAGTCAATCGTGTCGGACATGCGCGCGCTCCTGCCGTTCGTGAGAACCAACATAGGCGATTCCGGGACGAGGGGAAGAGCGTTCACAGCGCAAGGGTCGCAAGCCCGCCAAAAGCGCCAAGAGTCAGGACCGCCAGTAGCGGCCATTTGCGGACCAGGAGCAGGTAGCCTGCCCCAAGCGCGAGCAGTGCTGCCAAGGGAAAAAGCGACGCAAGGTCAGGCACGATGAACCGCGCGATCCCGACCTCGAGCGTCATGAGGTCGGCGAAGAACACATGCAGCGCAAACCAGAGGCTGAGGTTCAGGATCACGCCCACCACGGCGGCTGTGATCGCCTCCAGCGCAGCGTCGATACGGGGTCGGCCGGAAAGCCAGTCGATATATGGGGCCCCGGCGAAAATCCACAAAAAGCACGGCGTGAAGGTGGCCCAAAGCGTGACCATTCCTGCGATCAGTGCCAGCCCCACACCGCCCGCCTGGTAGCCGGCCAACATCCCCACGAACTGAGTGACCAGAATAAGGGGCCCCGGCGTCGTTTCCGCCAGCCCCAAAGCATCCATCATCTGCGCCGTGGTTAGCCAGCCCAGATCGCCCACGACGGCTTGAGTCATATAGGCCAGCACCGCATAGGCTCCGCCAAAGGTCACCACCGCCAATTGAGCAAAAAAGACACTGAGGGTACCAAGGAAGATGGGGTCGATGAGATAGATCAGCCCAAGCGGCCCCAGCCAGATCGCGACCCAGATCGCCACGGTGCGCAAGGTCGCGCGCCACGGTACGTTCGGCATGGTTGTGGCGTCGCGCGCGGGCGCAAGCGCGGCACCGATCAGGGCGGCTGCGACAATGATCGCCGGGAAGGGTATGGCGAAGAAAAAGATCGCGACGAATGCACCCGCTGCCAGCACAAAATGCAAGCTAGACCGAAGCGCCCTTTTGGAGAGCTTCAGCAAAGCCTCGATCACGATGACGACGACAACCGCCTTGATGCCAAGAAACAGCGCCTGAACAAAGGGCAGCTGACCGTAGCTCGCATACCCCAAGGCCAACACAGTAATCAGCAACGCGCCGGGCAGGACGAATAGCAGACCCGCCATCAAGCCGCCCATCACCCCCCGCAGCCGCCATCCTGCATAGGTGGCCAGCTGCATCGCCTCGGGGCCGGGCAGGAGCATGCAAAAGCTCAACGCCCTGAGAAACTGCGCCTCGGTCAGCCAGGGGCGCTGCTCCACCAGTTCTTTGTGCATCAGCGCGATCTGCGCGGCGGGGCCGCCGAAGGACAGCAACCCGATGCGCCCAAAGATGCGCAACATTTCAGAAAGAGTCATGGGTTTCCCCCTGACCGTCTCTGGCCCATCTATAGAGGGCGTCATAGATGTTCATGCCTGCATCCAGCTGGCTGGTGTCGTCCTTGTAAGCCCGGCTCAACCCAACCGAGATCGCCAATAGCCCCGCGGCTTCGGGGGCAAGGTCATGTCGGTTCGTATCCGCCGCGCGCACCACGGTCGCCACACTCCGTAGCGCAGGCGTATCAAGGGCGAACCGGTCCAGCATAGCGTCGAAGGTGCAACGCCCGTCGGCGTGGGAGAACGCGACGCCCTCTATGTCAAACGGGGTCGCGTCGAACTTTTCGGCAACCAGCGCAACCTCCGTCGGGGCAACGAACAGGAAGCGCGCCGCCGGGTCTACAAAGCGCCGGATCAGCCATGGGCAGGCAATCCTGTCTATCTTTGGGCGATGGCGGGTCACCCAAACGGCCCCTCGCAACGGGCGCGGCATGGATGCCGTGGGCACCAGTGGCAGCCCCGCATCCCGCCAGCCGAAATTGCCGCCCTCAAGATGCTCGGCGGGGATCCCATGGCTCCGCAGCAGCGCGGCGGCCCCTTGGCTCAGCTTTTTGCCC
>CALHHY010000133.1 GCA_938030665.1 uncultured Litoreibacter sp.
CCGCAATGCGCCGGATGCAATTAGAGGCAGGTGCTGCGCCTTCTGCGCCTCGGAGCCGTGGCGCAGCAGCGTTCCCATCGTGTACATCTGCGCGTGGCAGGCGGCCCCATTGCAGCCTTGCGCCTGCATCTCTTCAAGCACCGCAGCAGCAGCGCTGAGCGGCAGGCCCGCGCCGCCATAGGCCTCAGGGATCAGCACCGACAGCCAGCCCGCCTGCGTCAGCTCTGCCACGAATTCCGTGGGGTAAGCCATGTCGCGGTCGAGGGCGCGCCAGTAGCTGCCGGGGTAGCGCGCGCATAGCTTGGCCACGGCGTCGCGCAGCTCAGTATAGGTTTCCCCTGGCATCGGCCCCTCCTTTGCAACGGCAACCCTAGACCGGTGCCGCGCACCCGGTCCATAGCCAAACGCCTTCCCAACTATGGCTGCCATTCCGGGCTGGCGTCGCCGCGCGGGCGCGTTATTATTCATCCGCGGAACAGGAGGGGCGCATATGACCCGCAGCATCGATCTGAACGCCGATCTGGGCGAAAGCTACGGGCCCTGGCCTATGGGGAATGACGCCGCGATGCTGGGGATTGTGACCTCGGCCAATGTGGCCTGCGGCGGCCATGCCAGCGACCCCGAGACGATGGTGCAGACCTTGCGCCTCGCCAAGGAGAACGGCGTCGTGGTCGGTGCGCATCCGGGCTATAATGACAAGGAAGGCTTCGGCCGGCGCATCATCCCGATGAAACCGGTTGAGATCGGCCACATGGTCGCGGCCCAAATCGGGGCGCTGCAGGCATTGGCCGCGCTGGAAGACACGCGGGTGGCTTATGTGAAACCCCATGGCGCGCTTGGCAACTTATGCGCGGCAGATGCGACGGTGGCCCAAGCCGTCGTCAAGGCCATCCGAGGTATCAGCCCGGAGCTGGCGGTGCTGGCGATCTCCGGCATGCAGCTGGAGGTTGCGGCACGCGATCAGGGCGCTACGGTCTTTTCCGAAATTTTTGCCGACCGGGGCTATCTGTCCAGCGGCCAGCTGGTGCCGCGTGGCCAGGACGGCGCGATGATCCATGACGCAGGCGAGGCGGCGGAGCGGCTGCTGGGCTATCTCGATACCGGGCTGATGCCGGTGATCGACGGCGACCCTATCAAGCTTGAGGCGGCCTCCATCTGCGTGCATGGCGACGGGCCGGCAGCGGTCGAGATGGCCCGCGAAATTCGCGCGCGGCTTAGCGCTGCGGGCGTAGAGGTGAGTGCCTTTCTGTGAGGGAACCACAGGGCTTCACGCCTGTCGCAGGCCACGCGCTGCTGGTGGAGATCGCCTCCGAGATGAGCGAGGCGGCCAGCGCCACCGTCGTGCAGCTGGATCAGGCCATCACCGATGCGAGGCTGACAGGCGTGCTGGAGCTGACGCCCGCCCTGGTGAATTTGCTGGTCATCTTCGACCCTTTGCAGACGGATCACGCGACACTTGAGACCGATATTCGCGCGCTGCTGCCCCTACCGGAGAAAGACTACGCCACGACCCGGACCCACGCCGTGCCGATCTGCTTCGACGACGGTTTGACACCGGACCTTACGGCCGTGGCTGACGCCTGCGGGCTATCGGAAGAGGCCGTGATCAACGCCCATCTCAGCGGCACCTACCGCGTCGGCATGTACGGTTTTGCGCCGGGCTACGCCTATCTGGCGGGCGTACCGGAGGCCATTCAGGTGCCGCGTAAACCGGCGCCGGTGCGTGACATCCCCGCTGGCAGCGTGATGATCGCGGGGCCACAATGTCTGGTGACGACCGTAAAAATGCCAACCGGCTGGTCGATCATCGGGCGGTCACCGACGCAGGTGATGACAGGCGACCCCGACCGCCCGTTTCTGTTCGATGTGGGCGACACGGTGACTTTCCACCGCATCACCCGCGACGCCTATGAAAAGGCGCTGACATGAGCATCGCCCGGCTGCGCGTCACCCATGCAGGCCCGCTGGTCACCCTGCAGGACAAGGGTCGGTTCGGGCATCTGCGCTACGGGGTTGCTGCCTCCGGGCCGATGGATCGGGTTGGCTTTGCTGCCGGCTTCGCGGCCTTAGGTGCTGCGAAGACCGGCACCGCCATCGAGGTGTCGCTCGGTGGTGTCGCGCTGGAATGTGCGGAAGGCGCGGTAACCCTGTCGATTGCGGGTGGCGGTTTTTCGGCCAGCCTTGGCGCGCAGACGCTCAAGGGTTGGGGTGTGGTGAGCCTGCGGGCGGGCGACCGGCTGACGATACGCGGCGGCACATGGGGCAGCTGGTGCTACATCGCGCCTGCCGGAGAGATAGACGCAGATCACTGGCTGGGCCAAAGTGCCACCCATTCGATGACCGGCTTTGGCGGCGGCGCGTTGCGCGCGGGGCAGGTTCTGACAATCACGGACGCCAAACTGCTGCCTGCCCGCGAAGGCCCCACGCCCTGCCCCGAGTTTGCGAAGCCAACCGACAGGATCCGCGCCGTTATCGGCCCCCAGGACCGGTTCTTCGAGGCGGGCGCGCTGCAGGCATTTGCCTCCAAAACCTTCACCGTCAGCGACGCCTATGACCGCATGGGCATGCGGCTGAAAGGTCCGCCGCTGACGCTGTCGGGCGCACTGTCCATCCCGTCGGAACCCATCTTGCGCGGCGCGGTTCAGGTTTCCGGCGACGGGGTGCCAACGGTGCTTCTGGCCGATCACGGAACGACGGGCGGCTACCCCAAGATTGCAACCGTGCTGGCAGAGGATCAGGACCGGCTGGCGCAGCTGCGCGCGGGCGATAGCTTCCGCTTTCAGACCGTCACGCCGCAGCAGGCCGTGGCCATCGCGAGGCAGGAGGCCGCCGCGCGCGATAGCTGGCTCGACGCGCTGCGCCAACCCCGGGCCACTCTGAGCGAAAAGCTGATGCGTGAAAACCTGGTGGGCGGGGTGGTCAGCGGGGACGAAAGCTGACCCTTTAATAAGGCAGCCCCACATAGTTCAGCGCCAGCGCTTCCTGCGCCGCGCGGTTGCTGCGCAGAAACTCGAACTCCGCCATTTGCATGCGCTGGTCAAACTCCGACTGGTCCGGGAAGTGGTGCATCAGGGATGAGAACCACCAGCTGAACCGTTCCACCTTCCAGACGCGTGCGAGGGCCTTCGCCGAATAGCCGTCCAGCCCGCCGCGATCCCCGGTTTTGTAGAACTGCCGCAACCCGTCATAAAGGTAGCGCACGTCGGAGGCGGCAGTGTTGAGCCCCTTGGCCCCCGTCGGCGGCACGATATGCGCTGCGTCCCCACATAAAAACAGGTTGCCCCATTGCATCGGCTCGCACACGAAGGACCGCAGCGGGGCCACCGATTTCTCAATCGAGGGGCCGGTGACCAGATTGCGGGCCATGTCGGCGGGCAACCTGTGGGCAAGCTCCTCCCAGAACGCGCTGTCGGACCAATCCTGCGCGCGTTCGGTCACCGGGCATTGCAGGTAGTAGCGGCTGCGCGCGGCCGACCGCATCGAACAGAGCGCAAACCCCCGCGCGCTGCTGGTGTATAGCAGCTCTGCATCCACTGGCGGCGTGTCGGAAAGGAGGCCGAGCCAAGCGAAAGGATAGGTCTTCTCGAACTCCTGCCGGCTGGCCTCCGGAATGGCGTGGCGGCTGACGCCGTGGAAGCCGTCGCAACCGGCGATAAAGTCACAGGCCAAGCGATGTGGCTGCCCGTCCACGTGATAGGTCACCTCAGGGGCGTCGCTGCGAATGTCGCCAATAGTCACGTCCGAAACATCATGGATAACGGCCCCGCCTCTTGCCCCGCGAGCATCGTATAGATCGCGTGTCAGCTCCGTCTGGCCATAGACGGTGACGCGGTGACCCGTCAGTTCCTCCAGATCAATGCGGAAGCGCTGGTCGCCGTGGCCCAGCAGAACGCCTGAATGTGTCAGCCCCTCTGTCCGCATCCTTTGGGCGACGCCCGCTTCCTCCATCAGCGCGCGCATACCGCGTTCCAGCACCCCTGCCCGGATGCGGCCCAACACATGCGCGCGCGACCGGCGTTCAAGCACGACGCTGTCAATGCCCTGGCGGTCCAGAAGCTGCGCCAGCAACATGCCCGAGGGGCCGCCGCCAATGATGGCGACCTGCGTTCTTTGTGTGCTCACCCCGACCTCCCCCGCCTGCGTGTCCCTTTGTCAGGGTTGCGCGGAAAGGCGGGGGTAATCAAGGGCTTTGCCAGACGATCCGCATGTCAGGGGCGATGCTGTCACGGATCACGGTCTGGCCGTTAGGCAGGTCGTTCTCCGCCAGTTTCAGAGCCGCCGCCTGTGGGTCGTAGCCGAAACCTTGCCAGCGCGCCTCTAGCCTGCGGTGTAGCTCATCCTCCGGCACGTCCACAATGACGGTTAGATCGAAAAACCTGTGCAGCTGGTCCCAAGGCGAGGTACGCAGCAGCAGGTAATTGCCCTCCACCAGCAAAATATCCACGCTTTGGTCAATAATCGCGGCCCCGGCGCGGGATGTTTCAATCGTGCGGTCAAAAAGCGGGATCGCGACCTCTGCCGCGTCGTTGCGTCTTAGCCGCCCCAGCAGATGCGCCAGCCCGTCCACGTCGAATGTATGCGGCGCGCCTTTGCGCGAGCGATGCCCGCGCGCGTCAAGCACCCGGTCGTCATAATGAAACCCGTCCATCGGCACGACCGCCGCCCGGCCCGGCTGGCCGGCGTTCAGTTGGTCCGCCGCTGCCTCCGCCAGGGTTGATTTGCCCGAGGCCGGCGGGCCTGCAACGGCAACCAGATGGCGGCCCGGCGCGAATTCGGTGAGGCGTTGGAAGAAGCTGTCGGCATCCGTGTCAATGGTCATGGGTCTAGCCTAGGCGATTGCACCGCCAACATCCAAGTGGCGGCTGGACAGAAAAAAGCCCGGCCCCCTAAGAATGGGAGGCCGGGCTGGTGTCATTCCCGTGCGGGTCGCTACTTCTGCGTGATGCGGCCTTCGATGGCAGCGGGGTTATCGCCATTTTCCGCCATATACTCGGCTACCACGTCCGCCAGGTCGGGGCCGAAATCATAAGCGTTTTCCGCCGTGGTAAACATCGCGAACCCGTCACCGCCATTGCGCACGAAGTTATTCGACACCACGCCGTAGGTCTTGGCAGGGTCAATCGGGGTGAAGGCGTCGCCATCAAGCACCATCACCTCCTGCACGCGCCCCTCGCCGGGCGCAACCGAGGCATCCCAGCTGTATTTCAGCCCGGCCACCTGCGGGAAGCGGCCTTTGACCTCTTCGACCTGGCTTACACCGTTTTCCAGCGCCTCGATGATCGTCTGGCCGGACACCTGGAAGGTCGACAGCGTGTTCTGGAATGGCAGCACGGTCAGCACCTCGCCCATGGTCACCTCGCCCGCGTCGATGGAGGCGCGGATGCCGCCGGAATTCATCAACGCGATGTCGATGCCCTGATCCTTGACCCGCGCCAACATGGCGTCGGCGATCAGGTTGCCCATGGTGCATTCCGACACGCGGCATACGGTCCGGTCGCCTTCCAAAGGCGCCGCAGCAGAGGCCACGATCTTGTTGCGAATTTCGTCCAGCGGCTCAGCCAGCTTCGCGATGCGAGACACGATATCCGCATCCTCGGCGACCTGCCCGCCGATCAAAAGCGGCTCGCCCTTGGCTTCAACGATCTCGCCCGCGTCATTGAAGGTCACGTTCAGCTCGCCGAGGTATTTGCCGTAGGCGTAGGCCTGTACGATGGCGGTGTCCCCCACCATGACCGGGTAGACGTCAACCGCGCGTTCCTGAGTGTTGGACAAAAGCGTGTTGGAATGCCCGCCCACGATGACGTCAACACCCGTGGTGTTGGCGGCCACCATCTTGTCGACCTCAAAGCCGGAGTGGCTAAGCACGATGATCTTGTCCACCCCCTCGGCGGTCAGCTTGTCGACCTCCCCCTGCACGGCGGCGGCGGGGGCGGTGAAGGTGATGTTCTTGCCGGGGCTTGCCAGATCGGGCGTGTCTTCAGGGGTCAGGCCGATCATGCCAATCTTCTCCCCCCCGCGCTCGATCACGGTGGATTTCATCAGCTTATCTGCCAGAGCAGGTTCCGCGCTGACATCGGCGTTGGACATCAGGACCGGGAAATTCACGCTGTCCATGAAGCCTGCCAGCACTTCGGGGCCGTCGTCGAATTCATGATTGCCGACGGTCATGCCGTCATAGCCCAGCCCGTTCATCATCTCGGCCGCGACGCTGCCCTTGTAATAGGTGTAGAACAACGTGCCCTGAAACTGGTCGCCGCCGTCGACAAGGATCGCGTTGTTGGTCCGCGCACGCGCGTCCTTGACTGCGTTGACCAGCCGGGCCCAGCCACCAAAGCATTCGCCGGCGCTGTTATCCTCGGCAGAGCAGCCGCTGTCGAACCGGCTGATCGGTTCAAACCGGGCGTGGAAATCATTCGTGTGCAAAATGGTCAAGTTGTAATCAGCAGCCGCCACACTGGTCGAAAGCGCCAAGGCCGCCGTAGAGGTTAGAAAAAGTCTCATGGATGGGGTCCCCCTTGTTATATTCTTGCCTTTCAATCTGGCGGCGCAAAGGCACAGAGTCAAAGAGTTGTGCGCTTGACCCCGGCCTTTTCGCCGGGCAATCACGTGATATGCTAATTTACAAGATCATGACCGCCGATGAGTGGTCACTGTTTGAGCAGACCGGTAGTTTTACCGGCGCACCTGTCGATCTGGCCGACGGGTTCATCCATTTTTCCACCGGCGCGCAGGCGCGGGAGACGGCAGCCAAACATTTCGCGGACCAGGACGGGTTGCGGCTGGCCTGGGCGGATGCGGAGGCGCTTGGCGACGCGCTTAAATGGGAAGTGTCGCGCGGCGACGCGCTATTCCCGCACCTTTTCCGCAGCTGGCAGATGGCAGAAGTGCTGGGCCATGCGGACCTTCCCCTGGTTGATGGGGCCCATCAATTCCCGCCGGAGGTCGCATGAACACGCTGGAGCGGCTGGGGCTGCCCCTGCTGCGCCGGCTCGACCCTGAGGTGGCGCATGGGCTGTCCATCCGAGCGCTCAACATGGGGCTGGCGGGCGGCGCGGGGCCTGTGACGTCGCCCCGGCTTACCACCACATTATGCGGGATGGAGCTGCCCAATCCGGTGGGTCTGGCCGCAGGCTTTGACAAGAACGCGCAAGCCATCCCGGCGCTCGGGCGCACGGGCTTCGGCTTTCTGGAAGTTGGCGCCGCGACCCCCCGCCCGCAGCCCGGCAACCCCAAACCCCGGCTGTTCCGGCTGAGCGAGGACCACGCCGCCATCAACCGGTTTGGCTTCAACAATGACGGGATGCACGCGATTGCAGACCGCATCGACGCGGCGCGGGCGCGCATCCCCGTGGGGCTGAATCTCGGCGCAAACAAGGACAGTGCCGACCGGTCAGCCGACTTCGCCCAGGTGCTGGAGCGCGCAGGTGCGGCGGTGGATTTCGCAACCGTCAATGTCTCCTCGCCCAACACCGAAAAGCTGCGCGACCTGCAGGGCAAGGCCGCGCTGTATGATCTGCTCGACCGGGTGATGACGGTCCGCGACGCCCATGCCAAGGGGACGGCAATCTTCCTCAAGATTGCCCCTGACCTTGATGGAGACGCGCTTGGCGAGATCGTGGAAGTGGCGTTGAAAACACGGATTGACGGTATCATCGCCAGCAACACCACGCTGGCCCGCGACGGGTTGCAAAGCCGCCATCGCGACGAGGCCGGCGGGCTGTCCGGCGCACCGCTCTTTGAGCGCTCGACCCGCGTGCTCGCGCAGCTATCGAAGCTGACGGAGGGCGCGCTGCCGCTGATCGGCGTCGGCGGCGTGGGCACGGCGGAACAGGCGCTGGCCAAGATCAAGGCAGGCGCGTCGGCGGTGCAGCTATACACGGCCATGGTCTATGGCGGCGTCGGGCTGGTGGCGGAGATCGCGCGAGGGCTTGATAAGCTACTGGAGGCCGAAGGGTTTGAGACCGTCGCCCAAGCGATCGGCACTGGGCGCGACGCATGGCTGTGATCTGGCACAA
>CALHHY010000134.1 GCA_938030665.1 uncultured Litoreibacter sp.
TGACCCGGTACGGCCGTGCACCACGAAAGGGCAGCCCAGCTGCTGCATCAGCGGGATACGCGGGTCGCTTTTCAGGGGGCGCGAAATCACCAGCCCAGCAATCCTGCCGGAGCGCACAAGCCTGTCGATATTGGCCAGGTCTTCGCTGGAGGAATCAGCCTGACTGACAAGCAGGTCCCAGTTGCGCTTGTTCAGCGCGTCGGCCAGCCCCGCCAAAAGCTGCGCCACAAACGGCTGCACGTTGGAGCCGATCTGGCGCGGCATCAGATAGCAGATGGTTTCAGGTGTGCCGATGGACAGGCGACGGGCATTCAGATTGGGGCGATAGCCAAGCTCCAGCGCTGCCTTTTTGACGCGTTCGCGGGTCGCCGGGCTAATATCATCATAGCCGTTCATCGCCCGGCTGACCGTGCTGACGGTAAGCCCAAGATGCGCGGCCAAAGATTTTAGCGTGATCGGCTTTTGCGCCATTCATCGTCCTCCCACCTTATCGAAACCGGTTTCGGAACCACTGTCAATCGGTAATTTGATGTGGAATCTTTTGAACGACGAATCAAAAATAAATCATAAATTCAGCACCCTACGGCGTATAGTTAATAATCATATCGAAGTTTGTGGCGAGGTTAACAAACCTTAACCTTGATTCGAATGGCATGCCCATTTGACACCCCGCGCCCGCACATCAATTCACTTGAAACTTGCGGACGCGCGGCGTAGCGCTTTTGCCCATGACCACGGATATCGTACGCATTCGGCAGAACTGGGCCCACGCGGTGGCGGCGAAGGAGATCGTCGGACGCCTGTTCTACGAGCACCTTTTCCGCATTGCGCCGCAGACCCGGCCCATGTTTCCCGACACGCTGGATGAGCAGGGGCGCAAGCTGGTACAGACGCTCAGCTGGATCGTGGACCACCTTGACCAGCCAGACGCATTGGGCTCGGGGGCGACTGATCTTGCGCGCCGCCATATCGGTTACGGCGTTTTACCAGAGCATTACAACGCCGTGGGCGCGGCCTTGATGGCCACGCTCCAGGAGGGGTTGGGGGAGGCGTTCACCTCTGATGATCACGATGCCTGGCTGCGCGTTTATTCCGGCCTGTCGCAGCAGATGATCGCGGCCGCCTATTCTGAAGCAGGCTAGCCGCCTCCCCCGCATGACTGCTCGTCGTATTGGGTTAGTAGGCGCCCCGGCCCGAGATCACCGCCCGCGCCGTAAGGCCGATGAGGATCAGGTCGAGCATCAGCGACTTGGACCGCAGGTAGGTCACATCCATCGCCACCATCCGGGCAAAGCCGATCTCGGCCCGACCGGACACCTGCCAGATGCCAGTGATGCCAGGGAAGGCGTTCAGGCGGCGCAACGCGCCCGTTGGGTAAACCGCGACCTCTGCCGGCAAGGCCGGGCGCGGGCCAACCAGTGACATGTCGCCTTTCAGCACGTTGAGCAATTGCGGCAGCTCGTCGATGGAATACCGGCGGATGAAGCGGCCCACCCGGGTGATGCGCGGATCGTCCCGCATCTTGAAGCACACCCCGTCGCGGTCGCTTTGGGCCAGCAACTGCGCGCGGGCGGCGTCAGCGCCCTGCGACATGGAGCGGAACTTGAGCATGGTGAAGCTCTCCCCCCGGTAGCCGACGCGTTCCTGGCGGTAGAAGACGGGGCCACGGCTGGTGGCCTTGATGGCCAGCGCGGTGCCCGCGAGGATCGGCGAAAGCGCGAGCACCGAGGCGGAAGCCACCGTCACATCAAGCACCCGCTTGGACAGGGGCATGGCCGGCGCGCTTTGGCGACGGTACTGGCCCGCCTGCATCAGCGCACGGGCCACGAATGCAGGGTTGCCCAGCACATAGCGCTTGAACATGCGGCGCGGCTCGATCGCCAGACGCCACAGCCATTCCAGCTTGACCCGGCGCAACGCGGCAGGCGCGCGCGTAACCCGGCCTGCGGCGAAATCAAACAGCGCGCCCACGCCCATGACCAATGGCGCTTTCAGGGACTTGCGGTGCTGGTACAGCCAGACATCCTGCAAGGGCACGCCCATGGCGACCATCACCACATCCGCGCCGCTGTCGTTGATTTCCGCGATGACCGCCTCGCTGCGATTTTGGTCAAAGAAGCCATCGCGGGTGCCTGCGATCCGCAGGCCGGGTACCTTGTGAATGAGATTGGCAGCTGCTTCATCGGCCACGCCGGGGGCCGCGCCCAGCAGGTAGATCGACTTGCCGCGCCGCGCGGCCTCCTGGCAGAGCGGCAGGCACAGGTCGGTGCCGTTGAGGTTCTCGCGCAGCTTGCGGCCGGTCAGCTTGGCCGCGAGGCTGACGCCAGCGCCGTCAGGCAGCACTACATCTGCGGCGCGCAGGGCCCGGCGATACATAGGGTCGCGGGCGGCGGTGTTGACGCAATGGGCGTTCAGGAAGGCCGCCGTCGTCTGACCAGCGCGGTCAAAAAGGTGGCGCACAGCGGCCGGGCGGTCGGTGTTAAGCAGGGGCAGGCCGAAAAGCGAAAGTGTCGATGTCATGGGTCAGGTCCTCAGTTGGTTGTTGACCTCAACTTGACCCAGACAACCCCTCCCGATCGACGTCGCGGAGGGACAGGATGCCCTTCCAGAAGGTGCCTGAAACATCTGAAAGTAAGTAATTTTTTACCATCGGCAGCGTAACGACTATCCTTTTGCATAGCCGGAATGTGCGGATGAGCTTTTGCCTGCCGTCGCCGGTTTCGGATATGCGCGGGGGCATGGAGGCCCATTATGAAAATTGACGTATTCGCGACCGATTCCACATCCACCACCCCACCCGCCGCAGGATTCGCCGGGTGGCTGGACGCTCATGAGACGGCGCCCGACTTCGTGGCACTGCATCAAAGCGTGCCGACGCGCGGGTTGCAGCTGGAGCGACGGCTGGGCGGCGTCGGGGCCGTGCATGGCGCGACCTCTTGCCTTGGCGTGATGAGCCAGGACGGCCCCTTCATTGATGGCGGGCTGGGGGCGTTCGCGATCTGGGACCCGGAAGGCGACTATGGCACCGGGCTGCTGCCCTTGGGCGCCGACAGCCGAGCTGCGGCAAAGACCGCCACGGAGGCCGCCTTGCTGGCTGCCGACCGCCCGGGCGAGGCACCGGACCTGATCTGGCTATCCTGCTCTCCGGGGTCGGAGGAAGCCGTGCTTGCCGGGATCGAGGATGTCGTCGGCACCAATGTCCCGATACTGGGCGGCAGCGCGGCGGATGACACGGTGGAGGGCCATTGGCAGGTCTTTGACGCCAATCAGGCCCAAGGCAACGGCGTGATTGTATCGGTGTTATTCCCGTCCAAGCCGCTCAGCTTTGCCTACCACAATGGCTACGCGCCGACGGCGCATGAGGGAGTGGTGACAAAATGCACCGGCCGCCTGCTGGAGGAAATAGACGGCCGTCCTGCCGCCGCCGTCTACCGCCAATGGACCGGCGCGGGGCTGATCCCCGAAAACGTGACAGAGCGCACCGCGATCCTGTCGGAAAGCACCCTGTCGCCGCTTGGCCGCCATTTCACCGACGTCGGCGGCGTCCCCTTTTACCTGCTGTTCCACCCCGCCGGCCTGCGCCCCGATGACACGTTGGAGCTGTTCGCCGATGCGCAGGTAGGCGACCGGCTGACCCTGATGGAAGGTGCGCCCGCCAATTTGGCCGAACGTGCCGGCAAGGTGGCCGCGCTGGCCGCGCAAAGCGGGGATTTCGAGGCGGAGCGGATCGCCGGCGCGCTGATGGTTTACTGCGGCGGCTGCATGCTGGCCGTGAAAGACCGGCTGAACGAAGTATCAAGTGGCGTCGCTGCCGCCTTGCCGACGGTGCCGTTCCTGGGGGTCTACACATTTGGGGAGCAGGGCATGGTCATGGGCAAGCGTAGCCGGCACGGCAACCTGATGATTTCCGCCATAGTTTTTACATCCTAATCTTCTAAGCTGGCGTCATGAATAGTGACGAACGCCTACGCGAAGCCTTGTTGGAGCTCGACGTCCTGCGGCGTCGGGAGGCGGAGCGGTCGCGGGAATCGACCGCTATCCTTTCCGCCTTGGAGGCGATGACGGC
>CALHHY010000135.1 GCA_938030665.1 uncultured Litoreibacter sp.
ACACGGCCATGGTCTATGGCGGCGTCGGGCTGGTGGCGGAGATCGCGCGAGGGCTTGATAAGCTACTGGAGGCCGAAGGGTTTGAGACCGTCGCCCAAGCGATCGGCACTGGGCGCGACGCATGGCTGTGATCTGGCACAATCCCCGCTGCTCCAAATCGCGGCAGACGCTGGCGCTGCTGGAGGCCCCTCAGATACGGCTCTATCTCAGTGACCCGCCGTCCGAGGCCGAGTTGAAAGAGGTGCTGGGCTTGCTGGGCATGACACCGTGGCAACTGATCCGCCGGGTCGAGGCCAGGTTCAAGAAGCTTGGACTGCGCGCGGAAGACCCCGCCGAGGCATTGATCGCCGCCATGGCCGCGCACCCGATCCTGATTGAGCGGCCCATCGTGATTGCTGGCGGACAGGCTGCAATAGGCCGGCCCCCCGAAGCGGTCTTGGCTATCCTCTAGGCGGTGGCAAATTCTCTTCCGAGAATTTGCGCCCAGACTTTCCTGTGAAAGTCTGATCAGCGCGTCGCTTTGACCGCTACGCCCCTGCCGCGCGTTCCAATGCAGGGTAGCGAGACCCCAGGGTCAATCCGCGGGCGATAAAGCTGATCAGCAAGGCCGCCCAAAGGCCGTGATTGCCCAACACCGGCAACAGCGCAAAAATCGCGGCCCAGTAGATAACATAGCTCAACATCATCATGTTGCGCATGTCCCGGCCGCGGGTGGCGCCGATGAAAATGCCGTCCAGCATCCAGGCAGCGCACCCCACCAGCGGGGCCGCAACCATCCACCAGAGGTAGCGCCGCGCCTCCGCCTGCACATCGGGGGCCTTGGCCATGACGTCGATCAGCCAGGGTCCCGCCAGGGCGAAGAAGGCCGACATCACCCCGCACAGGACGGCGGCCCCTGTCCCCGTCACAATCGCGCTGCGCCGAACCCTTGCGCGTTCCCCGCGCCCGTATGCCCGCGCGATCAGCGTCTCCGCTGCAAAGGCAAACCCGTCCATGGCGTAGGCCGTGATATACATGAACTGGATCAGCACCTCATTGGCGGCCAGCGTCACGTCGCCATATTGCGCCCCCAGAAACACGAAGGAGGAGAAGATGATCATCAACAGCAGCGACCGGATCAGGATATCCACGTTGACGAGCATCATCTTGATCAACCGCGCGCGGGCGAAGATGCGGGGCCATTCGCGCCATGCCGGGTTGGCAAAGGCCGCGCGGCAAAGGTAAAGGCCAAGCCCCGCGCCGGTAACCTCGGCGATGACGGTGGCGATGGCCACGCCCTCCACCCCCCAGCCGAAGCCCAGCACGAAAAGGAAATCAAGCGCCACGTTCAGCCCGTTCATCACCAGCTGCACCCAGAAGACGCCAGCCGTCCGCTCCATCGCGACAAGCCAACCGGTCAGCGCGAAAACGGCGATGGCGAAGGGCGCCGACCAGATGCGGATGGACAGGTAGGCGCGGGCGAGGTCTTCAACCTCCTCAGTCGCCGGCGACAGGGCAAAAGCGGCCATGAACAAAAGCGGCTGCAGCACGATCAGCAGCACCCCGCCCGCCACGGCGATCAACAAGGCGCGGGTCAACAGGGCCGAGACTTCCGCCCGGTCCCCCGCCCCTTCGGCCTGGCCCACCATGCCTACCGTGCCCATCCGCAGGAAGCCGAACACCCAGTAAAGGGTGCTGAGGATAATCGCGCCCAAGGCCACGGCCCCAATGGGCGCGGCCTCTCCCAGCTGGCCCACCACACCGACATCGACCGCGCCAAGGATCGGCACCGTGGCGTTTGATAGCACAATCGGCAGCGCGATCTTGAGGACACGGGCGTGCGTTATCTCCTGCGGGGCGGGGGCCACGGGGCGCGGTCAGTCTTTGCTGGCGGGCTGCGGCATCAGGAAATGACCCGTGGCCTGCGCAAAGAGGCGGGAGCGGTTATCCTGCCACCCCTCCACATGGACCGACGCGTAACGCCGCCCGGACCGGTTGATGCGCGCCCGCGCATAGGCGTCGCGCGGCAGGCCGGAGCGCAGGTAGTCGACGGTGAAATCGATGGTCTTGGGCATCCGGGGCAGCGCGTCGCTTTCGGGGTCAATCCGCCCCGCCTCCATATCGGCCCAAAGCGTGGCCCAGGTCAGCTCGATCACCGCGGTGATTTCCAGAAACGACGCGGTCGCCCCGCCGTGCAGCGCCTGCAACGCCGGGTTGCCCACAATCGCAGGCGTGAAGGGCAGTGTCGCGGTCAGCTCATCGCCACGGCGGTCAACGGTCACGCCCAGAAACCCGATATAAGGAACAGCATCCGTCAGTCGGCCCAGCATCGCGTCGCGGCGGGTTTTGATCACGTTGACGGGCTCATGCGCTTTCATGGTTCACCTTCCTGCCCGCTGAAAGGTGAAAGCGCCGGTGGCGGACGCAACGGGACGGGCCTCATCCGCGTCCCAGGCAGTGGCGCGTACGAAGGCCACGGCACGGGTGACGTGATAGCAAACGGCCTCCGTCTTGATCTGTTGGCCGGGCTGTGCGGCGCGCATGTAGTCGATGCGCAAATCAATAGTGGCGGTGGCAATCGGGCTGTCAGGGTGGCTCATCACAGCGGCCCCGCCGCAGGTATCCATCAGGGCCGAGACCGCACCGCCATGGATGACGCCGGTCTCAGGATCGCCAACAAGCGCGTCGTTGTAAGGCATGGTGATCACCGCACGCCCCTCCCCGATCTCCTGCAGCGTCATCGACAGGGCCTTGGCAAAGGGGATTGCCTCAATGAATTGGCGGGCAATCTGGGTGCGGTCGGCGGAAGACATGGATGAACTGGACCTTCAAAGCGGCGATATGGAACTATTTCCGCAGTCACGGACCGCTGCAAGCTGCAATTATGACGTTGTGTTTACCTAGGGTCACTTTTGACTAGGCAAGGACCGCGCAACAGGCCAGTATGATTTCAGCCACCACAAATATGCATTTGCCATGACACAGAGCCGCCTGACTTTCAAAGAGATGTGCGCCAAATTTGACGTCACACCCCGCACCTTGCGTTACTATGAGTATATCGAGCTGCTGCAGCCCGAGCGGGAGGGCCGGTCGCGGTTTTACCACGCGCGGGAGGTCGCCCGGATGAAGCTGATCCTGCGCGGGCGCAAGTTCGGCTTCTCGCTTGAAGACATTCGCAAGTGGCTTGAGCTCTATAACACCGATCACGAGAATCAGACCCAGATGCAGGCCTGGATCGAGCTGGCAGACGCCCAGATCGACGAATTGCAATCGCGCAAGACGCAAATTGAAGAGGCCATCGAGGAGCTGGAAACGCTTCGCGATGAGGTTGCCAAAGGGCTTTGATCTCCTCGTTAGCCTATATTTTCGGTGTTACGTGACACAGGCTGCGTGACTCGTTTTGTCATATATGACAAATTTTCTTTTCAGTTCCCCTTATAAATAAGGGCTCAAAGCGCTTTGGGTGCGACAGAATATTTCTGATCGGACCCGCTGAGCTTTCCTGACATTACGTCAACGCCTTTTTGACGTAACGTCCCGTTTACGTAAACGTTAGCTGTAGTTGTAAGAAGACTGTGTCAGCCTCACGTCGGGTCCACGGAAAACACGACATTGGAAATCGGTAACGTGAGGACGACACTATGACCGAGACGATTATGACCATCCGTGAGATGTGTGACGCATTTGGGGTAACCCCACGCACCTTGCGATTTTACGAGGCCAAGGAATTGATGTTCCCCACACGGGAAGGACAGCGCCGACTTTACGACAAAAGCGACCGGGCGCGCTTGAAACTGATCCTGCGCGGCAAGCGCTTCGGCTTCTCGCTTGAGGAAATCCGGCAGCTTCTGGACATGTATTACCTCGATGACCAGCAGGCCACGCAACTGGCCCGCACCTATGAGATCGCGCAGCAGCGCCTGAATGACATGATCAAACAGCGCGACGAGCTGAACGAGGCCATCAACGACCTGACGAACCAGCTTCGCTGGGGGGAGAAGATGCTGGCCTCGCTGGAAGAACAGAACACCATGCCCCGCGCCGCCGCGGGGTAGCACCAAGACGACCACTGGAGGACACCATGCCAACCTACACCGCACCTGTAAAAGACATGCAGTTTGTATTGCATGAAGTGTTAAAAGTGACGGAGCAGGACGTGCCTGGCTATGATGAGCTGGACGCGGATTTTACCAACGCAATCCTGGAAGAAGCCGGCAAGATATCCTCCGAGGTGCTGCAGCCCCTCAATGTCGTTGGCGACAAAGAGGGCTGCGTGCTGGAAAACGGCGTTGTCCGAACCCCTACCGGATTCAAGGACGCGTTTAAGCAGATGAAAGAGGGCGGCTGGACCGCCCTCGATTGCGACCCTGACTATGGCGGTCAGGGCCTGCCCTATCTGATGGGCACCGCCGTGGGGGAGATGATGGTCTCCGCCAATATGGCGTTCAACATGTATCAGGGCCTGACCCATGGCGCCTATTCCGCCATCCACGCCCATGGCACGGATGCGCAGAAGGCCATGTATTTGCCCAAGATG
>CALHHY010000136.1 GCA_938030665.1 uncultured Litoreibacter sp.
TGAACAGCAAAATCCACAGGAGCAGCCGAACCGCGAGCTGATTTTGCCAAAGTTTGAACATCCGCGTTATTCGACCAAATGCTTTGCAAGAAGCGCATCAAGCGTGCCATCCGCGCGCATCTGCGCGAGCGTGGTGTTGAAGGCCTGCGCCACCTGCTTGTGATCGGGCCTGAGCCGGGAAATGGCCATATGGATATTTTGGGAGGTCAGTGCGGGTTCGATAAATTCGATCTTATCCAGCAGCGAGCGGTCGCCCTGCTGGATTGAATGGCGGATGACATGGGTGCTGTCTAGCGTCAGATCGACCCGACCCGACGCCACCATCTGTATCCCCTGATAGGCGGTCATGACCTCAAACTTGTTGAGAAAATCGGCGCGATCGAAACGCTCTTCATACAGGAAATCGATGCCCACAGCGATTGTGTAGGGGCGCAAGGATTGCAGGTCCCGATAGGTGGCATCCGCCCCTTTAGCCCGCACGAACTGCACTTCGGTCGTAAAGAACGGATCCGAATAAAGAAGCGATTTTGCCAGATCGACATCAAGGAATAGGCTGGTGACCACATCATAGTCGCCCGCCTTCGCACCACTGACGACGCGCGACCAGGGCAGCACGGCGGTTTCAACCGTGAAGCCTGCCCGTTCGAGAACGGCGCGCGTGACGTCCAGACTGATGCCCTGCCCAGGCAGCCCTTCCCCCGAGAAGGGCGGCCATTCATCGGCGACAACAACAAGGCGGTCATCTGCATGGGTGGGAAGGACTGGCATCGCCAAAAAGACAACGCAGAAGGCAAGAAGCCGCCTTATTCCTAAAAACATTGCCGCTCTTTCAATCAAAAAAATATGTGCAAACTATGGGGCTTACCAACCCGGAACTCAAGCATTGAATAGGGCGAAACGTTCTGCTGACGGGTCGCCGGCGCCCGTTGCTGTCCCGCGACTTAAGTCGCAATCCAAGACAGTTGCGCGCTTTGGGGCGATGTTTTTCAATGCGCCGGAAGTTTTTTGATTTTGGCGATTATTCATGTTTCCTTACGACGAACCCCCGCTCAACAAAATTTCCACCGGGCAGGACATCTATCGGTTTGGCCACCAATCCCTGCTGCGCGCGCTCAATATCGGCCGGGTGGTCGCGTTTTCCGGGTCGGGCGCAAGCTATCTGTTCGGCCAACCCACGTGGCAGGAGCTCAAGGACAAGGCCTTCGGGATTGTAGAGAAATTTTGCGATAACAAGCGGGTTGCGGCGCATCGCAAAGCGCCCAAGTCGCTGTTTTCCCAGGAATATAAAGCGCATATCGAGCCGCTTTATGAAGACATTGAACGTCTGAAAAACAAGGACGCGCTTGACGCGCCTGAGTTCATTTACCTTTGCGAACAGGCCTTCGGGCAGATCGAGGATATCGTTCAGCGCCACGGGTTGTTCAAAGCAATCGACCCCTCGGCACATGCCCCCGACGACCTGCCGCTCAGCCGTGACGACTTTCGCCGAGAGATGGCGCGCGCGTTCTTATCAGCGGAAGCCGCGTCCTCGGACAGTCAGACAACAAGCACCAAGTGGTTCGACGATGAAAAGAAGAAAGGGAAATTCAAGTACCTCAGCGACGAAATATGTGCCGAGCTTCGTAAGCGATTGGAAAAGGTACCGGACGGCCCAGGCGGCTCCGTCCCTCCCGGTCTGCGCTGGAGCCAATCGACTTGGCAAAACGTGATATCTGCGGTGCAGGCGGTCTACCCGCCGGGCCAATCCGGGGCCCTCGACGGGCTGATAAACGAAAACGCACTGGAACCGCATGAGGATCTTGCCCGGCTCGACACGTCGCGCGCACTGTTCAAATCGCTTGGGATACGGCGGTTCATTACCCTGAATTACGACCTTGAGATTGAGCGCATGCTGGCAGAGGAAAGCCGCAGCGCGCCCAGTCGGCCATTTGACGCGTTCCGCGCTTTTCTGGACGACCCTCTGGGCGACAAGGATCCGGCCAGCCACCGCTCGAAATGGACGCCCGGCCACCCGGTCACGATCCAAAGTGGCTCGGGCCGGGTGCTGCGCAGCACCGCCAGCCGTCAGGATTCGCTGGCCGATCTTTTTGCCTTCGGGGCCTTCCCCACAAATTTCGACAGCAGCGTGCATCACCTGCATGGCCGCGTCGATGATCCGGCAAACATGGTTCTGTCAACGCTCGACTATCAACGGGTTTACTACGACACGACGTCGCGCAAACGCTCCTTTGACGAGGCGCGCCATGCAGTTTTCACCGGCTCTGACGTGCTGCTTTATGGCATCGGACATAGCGAGGATGACGTGCTGCGCCCGTTTCGGGAGTTCATCCTGCAAGAGCCCGACCGCCGCGACTTTTTTGGCAAGGTCTATTACCTGACCGCCGCCGCGCTTGATCAGGCGCCCGATGTCGAAACGGCCTATGACGACACCCGCAACCGATCACTGGCCCTGACCCAGAAGCTGCATCAGCAGAACGGCTTTTTCACGATCTTCGCGGACTTCTCGCTGGCGCCAGTTAAGCAATGGTCGGACGCCGCGAAGGTGCTGTTTTCGGCCCGCGCTGAGGTTGCGAATTACAAATCCGCCCTTGGTGGGCTGAAGGGTGCTTTTGCCACGCTGAAAGAACACGTCAGCCCGGACGGCCCGGCCATTCCTGAAAATTCGCTTTACGAGGCGCTTGGCACACTCGCCACCACCATGTCGAAAGCGCTTTGGCAGGACCCCGGCACGGAAATGCGCTTCTACGTAGCCGCCCCGGAAGATCACCCCGGACGGTCCGAGGCCCTGATGGCACGCCACGCGATAACGTCGGTGCGGGACGCCATCAACGACCCCTTGCGCGACACCGCCGAAAAATGCCGCGAGGCCCTGGCGCTGCGCAAACTGCTTGCCGCGCTTAATCAACGGCTGCGCAGCCTGTCCACCGTCGCCAAAATCGAGCAGCTGCATGTGGAGCAAGATGACTGGTGGGCCAAATGGTCCAAGCTGCCGGGCCTCAGATGGGCCGTGTTCGGGCCGCATAGCTATGAGACCACGCAGGAAGACCCGCTGGAACTGACGCTGACGGACGATCTTGCCAAGATGTCGCGGGACGCGCCGATGATCTGGCGGCAAACAAACCTGGTGAGCCATATGGGGACCAAGGCGCTGCCGCTTGGTGACAAAACCAAAACCCCACTGATCACCGACCTGCTTGAAAAAACCCGCATTGCCGCGGAACGCGCGGAAAAAGATGCGGTCAAACACCCGCAGCCCGATGGCTGCCTGCCCTACCCGGCAGCTGTTGCCCGCGTCTCGATGCCGCCCGGGGCGGGCAAGGGGCGGCTGAACGCGGTTCTTCACAGCCAGCAGTTGCTGGATTGCACAAAGGTTCCGCATGCCCGGACGCGCTTTGATGGTGTGCCGGAAGAAAGCGGTGGCGGGCGCAGGTGCTACCCGTTTCAGCTGCTTTTCCCGCGCCACCGGGAGGACGCAGAAACCGCGATCCACTACGTGGGCAGCTTCTCCATCCATCTGACGTTCAGCCTGGAGTTCAGCTCGATCATTTTCGGGCTCTTGCGTTACTTGTTGGGATATCTGCGCCATCATCTGGATGCGCGACGCCTGGACGAGGAGGATAAGCGCCGGTTTGACCACCTCATCGGCTACCAGTTCCAGCAGGCGCGCGCGGATCGCAGGCTCGGGCTGGAGATGCTGGACGTGGCCTTTGACCTGCTGGTGATCGCCAACCGCCAGCATAATGGACAACGACGCGTGATGCTGACGATCAGCTATCTGGACCGGCTG
>CALHHY010000137.1 GCA_938030665.1 uncultured Litoreibacter sp.
GATATCGCGAAAACAATCGACGGTTCGTTCCTCGAATAATCGATATCTAAATGACGAACTGAAGGGGCTGATTTCGGCCCCTTCAGCACATTTGGCCTGCGTCGCGGTGTTGCGCAGTGCTTGAATTTCGCAGTGGCGATACCGAAGAACCGCTACACCAGCTGCTGACAATTATGAGAAGCGAACAGATTAATGGCAGATCTCGTCTGTGAGAACCTGAGCATGACGTTCACCAACCCGCAAACCGGCGGCACGGTCGAGGCGTTGAAGGACATCAATTTCAACCTCAAGAAGGGCGAATTGCTTTCGGTCCTTGGGCCGTCAGGCTGTGGCAAAACCACCTTGCTGAACGCAATCGCTGGGTTTGTGCCGCCAACAGGCGGGCAGGCAAAGCTGGGCGAGAAGGTGATTGAGGGCCCGGGCGTGGAGCGCGGCATGGTCTTCCAGCAAGGCGCGCTGTTTGAATGGCTGCCGGTCTCGCGCAACGTGGATTACGGGTTGCGGATGCGCGGCAATGACAAGGACGAGAACGCAAGGCTTGTCGAAAAATGGCTCGATATTGTGGGTCTGCAAGGGTTTGGCGAGACGCCGACCTATCAGCTGTCCGGCGGGATGCAGCAGCGTGTGGCCTTGGCCCGCTGCCTGATCAATGAGCCCGATGTGATCCTGATGGACGAACCCCTTGGCGCGCTGGACGCGCTGACGCGAGAAAAGATGCAGTCTCTGGTTCTGGAAATCTGGAAAGAGACGGGCAAGACGATCATGATCATCACCCACTCCGTCGAAGAGGCGTTGCTGCTGGGTGAGCGCCTGTTCGTCATGGCCCCGCGCCCCGGACGTGTGCACAAGGAATACCGGCTGCCCTTTGCGGAGCGTGGTCTGAAGGAATCTCTGCGGGACATCAAACACGATCCCTATTTCATCGAAGTCAGGGAAGAGATCCTGACCATGATCTGGGACATGGAAGAGGAGATCATGGGCCGTGCTTGAGTCACTATCTGATAACCGCGCTTTGATCGCCGCCATCATCATCCCGATCCTGGTGGTGGCCTTCATCTGGTCGATCTATTACGGGCGCGAACAGTCGCGCCTTACTGAAAATGACGAGGTCTTCGGCGACCCCGTGCGCACCAAGGGGGGCTGGTTCTGGGCTGTCTGCGGCGTCTGCAGCTTGTTCCTCGTGTGGTTCTACTTCTCATGGGGCATTGGCCGGGCGTATTTCCCCGAAGCGGCAAACGACATGTGCCAGATCGCCAAGCTTGAGGAATCCGTGGGGCCGATCAAGGCATCGCTGCCCATTGGGTCGCGATACTACAAGTCGACGCTGCTGGCCGGGCGCAATTCCGATCAACTTGACGTATTGCAGGCCCAGCTGGCCGCAACCCCCTTCACGGCCACCGAGAAGGCTGAACTTGGCGAATTGATAGCCCAGACCAAGGCGCTGATTGCCAATTCATCCGATCCCGCCAGCATGTCCGACGAGACGCGCGACGAACTGTCGGCCATTGCGGCACGGATCGACGGGCTAGGCGGCTTTCTGGATGCAGGTCCGGTGAACATGACCCCGACGGCTGAGGCGCTTGCACAGCCAAAATGGGGCACAACTTTCACCGAAATCCCGATCCTGCCGACCACCGAACGCGGTGTCCTATTTGATACGGCCTCTATGCAGGCGGCCGAGATTGCCGACGACTTCAACAAGATCAGAAACCTAAGCTCGGCCAATGATGCGCTGATTGCGGATACAAAGGCGCGGATTGATGCTTTGAAAGAGGTCAACGAGGCCGGCGATTTTGACGAGCAGACCGCCGACGCGCGCTCCGACTATGTCAAAGCGGTAGAGCGTATCTTCCGCCGGCTCGATGACGGTCTGATCTTCCCGGCGGCAGCGCTCGAAGGGATCAATGAAGCCGTTGCCGGGCTGGATCAATCCGCGCGTTCCGCGCAGGGCAGCTTGCGCATTGCAGATGCGCTGTTCTTCCCCGGCCCGGGCGTCGTGAAATCAGCCACGCAATGCACCGAACAGGGCTCCGCCCGCTGGTTGCCAAAGCCCACGGACGTGGTCGCCACCTTCGGCAGGCTGGCGAACCCCGATCTTGAAAATGGCGGCGGCTACCGTGGCTTCCCGCTGCTGTGGTGGGACTGGGTCGCCGTGGCCGATCTCGTGGCATTCTTCGTGCCCGATTGGGTCGCTGACGCCTGGCCGGGTGAGTACGCGCGTCACGGGACGGATGGCACGATCGAGCCCAACTTCAAGGACAAGCTTCTTGCCTTCGCTCAAGGTGAGGTGAATCTGGGTCATTTCCCGATGCTGGACGGCCACATATGGGACTCGTTGTTCCGGGTGCTGGTGGCCTTGGGATTGGGTATCTTGATCGGTGTCCCCTTGGGCCTGTTCATGGGGGTGTCGAAATTCTTCAAATCCTTCTTCGACCCGTTGATCGAGCTCTACCGACCGGTGCCACCCCTTGCCTGGGCGCCGCTTATCCTGACGATCTTCGGCATTCAGGATGACGGCAAAATCTTCCTGCTGTTCATGGTTGCCTTCGCCATCATGGTGATCTCTGCCCGGACGGGTGCGTCAGGGGTGAAGCTGTCCAAGATCCGCGCGTCCCACTCGTTGGGTGCGACCGACCGGCAAATCATGTGGACGGTGATCTTCCCCAATGCGCTGCCGGAAATCCTGACCGGTATTCGCATCGCGGTCGGGGTCTGCTGGGGCACGCTTGTCGCCGCTGAGATGCTGGCAGGGACAACAGGTATCGGCTTCATCGAGAACATCGCCCGAACCGTGTCCGACTATGAGCTGATATGGGTGACTATTCTGATCATGGGCATTCTTGGCCTGATCTTTGATTTGATCATGCGGTGGATCATTCAGAAAACTATCCCGTGGCGCGGGATGGGGTAATTATTGGCGTACCCGGCCCGCTGTCAGCGGGTTCGGCCCTGAACCAGGTTGCTAAATGAGTAAGCCGGGAGCGCGATAGCTTCCGGCTTTTTCTCTTGTCGGTTGTCGGGGGGCAACCTCTAGTCTTAAAGGGGTCTGAATAGCCCCCAGATTGTCGACGCTTTGCCGCCTAACTGCGAGGCGAGGAGGCCGAGAAGGGGAAGCCAAACTTCAACGAAGATCTCAAGCGTGACGCGGTGCTTCAGATCACGGTGCGTGTGCACCCAGGTCGTGAGGTATCAGAGCGCTTAGATGTTAGTACCTATTCAGTGTATAATTGGATGAAGCTATATGCGAAGTCCGGGCCACAGACATCATCTGCGGACCGTCAGGCGCTATTCGCCCTTCACCTTCGGCTGCCTGGCAGGCCAGAGGCGGCCTTGTGCGTCGGAGCGCGGGTTGGCGTAGAAGGTGGTGGGCTTCGGGCTGCAGCCCTCCGCCGGGTATCCAAGCGCGTCAAGGCTGCCGGGGAAGTGGGCGTCGAAAGCCGTGTGCAGGGCGTCGTCGAAGACCTCTTTGAACTCGGCCACCTGACCGGCCCTCGCATGTTTGTTCCGCCCCAGCGCCTTTGGGTCGGAAAAGAAGGACCGCTCCACTGCAATGGCCAGCAAATCCACAATCCGGCCTGGGTCAAATCCCAGATGCGCGAAACAGGCGCGGTAGGCGGCAAGCTCAGTGTCCTGCAACAGGTCCTCCAATCGCACGAAATGCGCCTCGGGGCCTGATAGTACGGCCCGCATCGCGAGCATGTTCAGGATGGCGCGACCGGCGGAATTCTCCATCTCAAATCGCAACTTGTCGGCCAAGGCGGTATAAGAGTTTATCTTCTCCTGATAGGTCATGCCGCCGAACTGCTCGTAAGGCACGTGGCACCATTTTTCATGGGTCACGCCGTGGTAATGCGCGGCACTTATGATCAGGTCGCGCGGGTCGCGGAGGCAAACCACCCAACGGTCGCTGCGTTGTAACGGCGCCTGGTGCTTTTCGAGGAGCGTCCGGGTGTCATGCGCGTGCTGGGACAAAACAACCTCCGCGCGGGGATCGAACTCCGGCCCAGAAAGGCGCGAGTGGCGAAACACCCCCTCCTTTTCGGCCTGCTGGCAGATCACTTGCCACAGCACGCTGCCGGTCTTGTGAAAGGTCCCGATGATCTTTCGATGGGGGTCTATCTTAGGCATCAACCTCTCCCAGGATGCCCCCTGTGCGGAGGCTGCACGTCGCTGATCCGGGCATGTGGGAGCGCCTCGTATCCCACGGAGGGCAACTGCATGAAGCCGATGGCGGTCTTGTCTGCCAGCCGTCATCAGTAGTCATAGTTCACCCCGAGCGCGAAGGCCGCGTTTGCCTTCCTCCAACCCGCGGCGCGCCGCGTCGCATCAGCGAACGCTGACTTCGGGATTTCGCGGCGAAGCGCCTCGAGCCGTTTGCTCGCGGCCAAGACCAGCTTTTCCGCGCTTGGGTGCCGTAGTTCTTCGGCAATTGCGAGTGCTACCAGATAATAATATGTCGCTTCTGCAAGATCGCGCGCGTCGTACCAGCCGCTTTCGCTGGCGCGCGCCAGACGCCAAAAGGCCCATTCGTATCCACGGTCAGCTGAAAGGTGAAGGAGCGACGCAGATTCTTGCAGGTCCTGTTTGATGCCATTGAGCTCCAGCCGCAACATCTCACTCAGGTGGTATGGTGCGAAGGCGTTGCCGGCCTCGCTTGAACGGCGATACCACTGAATCGCCAGCGGGTTATTGACGTCGACCCCCAGCCCTTTGCGATACATGCGCGCCAGGTTGGCCATTGCGTTAGAGTGCCCGACGCCGGCCGCTGCGGCATAATATTGAAAGGCCCGTCGGTGGTCTTGTGGAAACACCTCCCCTTTCCGGTACAGGTTGCCCAGCTGATCCATGGCATTTGCGTTGCCGTCATTTGCAGCCATGCTCAGCCATCTGAAGGCGTCTTTTGGGGATTTTGTCACGCCCCAGCCATATAAGTACATCAGGCCGAGCTTGGTGCGGGATCCGACGTCGCCTTTCAAGGCGGCTTCGAAATAGAGCGCTGTGGCCCTCCGCTCGTTTGCAGGCGCGCCGAGGCCGTTTCGGTACAGAAAGGCAAGATTGCCCAAAGCCTGCGTGTATCCGCTGTCAGCCGCGCGGTGATAAAACGCGAGCGCATCCTCATGATGATCCGCCAGTTCCAGAGACCTCGCCAGCAGGAAAATCAGCCGCGCATTTCGGGGATCGGCCTCATGAGCTGCGGCACAGACCCGCAACGCGAGTCGTACGTTGACGAGCCCGCGCGGGGTTGCCGGGGCGATCCGGCCAGCATCCCGAGGATCAGATGCGGCGAGATCGCACTGCGTAATGGTCAGCAACTTACCATCGGGGCGGAGGATCTGCTCCTCCGTTTGACCGACGGGCGCAATTTCCCCGTACCCGCTCTGCAGCAGCTGCTCACGTCGGACCTTGGCTTCAGCTGCCAACAGAGAATCGGGATGTGATGCTATGAAATAGGCGAAGTCGCTCGGATCACGGGTCGCGGAAATGACGCTCCAGTGGATCCTGTCTGCCGACAACTGGCCTGAAACAGCTGTAGCGGCCTGGCTCTCGGGCGCGTTTCCAGCCCCGGATCTGAGGACTATCTCGCGCTCCAATGAGCTGGAGACCCAGGGCAGCTGGCGGCCAGCGGTCGCCTTTCGGACGCTCGACCGCACATGCCGCAGCACGGCATGTATTTCCTGATCCTCAATCATTAACGCCGAGACGAGTGCAGCGGTATAGGGGCTGTTCAATCCGGCGCCGTCATCCGCGACAGCACCGGCCGCCGTTGCAAATGCAACCAGCGTTTCGCCAGACGCCGTCACGTCCGCGAGTCCAGAGCTGGAGACATCATCACCTATGCCTTCCGGGGCGTCCCGACAGGCATCCAGTATGATGAGTTTGGTTTTGACCTGGGCCTCGTCGAGCGCGGCCAGGACCAGGTTGAGGGAAATGGCGCCTTCCTGGAGGCCCTGATCTCTGGCGGCGACGTCAACGGGTAGGAGGTGGTTTTCTCCTCCTGCCTGAATGGCATGCCCCGCGAAATAGACGAGGGCGAGGTCTACCGACTGGAACTCAACGTTCACAAGCTCGGCCAATGATTGCATACCAAGCTGATCGAGGTCTTCGAAGTGATGCACGTCAAAGGCAAGCTCGCGGAGCACGTTCGACATTGCCCGGGCGTCATTGACGGTGTTGTTCAGCGGGGCCACAGCATAATTGGCGTTTCCGATGACAAGTGCTTTGCGTGTTTCCGCCCCTGCGCTTCCGGTCAGTGACACGAACAAAAACAGCGACAGCGCAATCACCGCCGCGAGGACGTTGATGGATGCCGAATTGAAGCTATGGCGTGCGTGTTGCATCCGGCATGTCCACGCTCAGTAAGGGAAGATCAGGCTGAAATTCAGCAGGCTGTTTTGTTTGAGCCATTGCTGGGTCCGCAGCTCGACCGCGTCCCGGCGCGCCTGGGTGAGCTGAGGCTCGATCTCCTTGAGAAGCGCGGTTGCGTCCCCCTCCAGCTGCTTGCCGCCGCGGGTGCGCATGGAGCGACCGGCCTCAGCGGCGACCCAGAGGTAAAAGGCCGCGTTTTCCAGATTTGGTTCGCCGAAATCCCCGCTGTTCCAGCTGCGTGCCAGTTGCCAAAGCGACCAGCCGTAGCCGCGCTGCGCGGACAATTCCAGCAGCTCAAGGGCGCGCTCGGGTTTCTTTTGCTCATTGCCTTCGGGGCGCAAGAGCATCCGGGCCAGATGGTAGGGGGCGAAGGCATTGCCGCGGCGGGTGGCCTCCTCATAAAGGGCCATGGCATGGGGGCGGTTTTTCTCCACGCCCAGCCCTTCGCGATAGACGCGGGCCACATTGGCGATGCCGTTGCCATAGCCAAAGGAGGCCGCGCGTTCATAGAGGTCAAGCGCCTTGGCGAAATCTTCTTCTACATAGGTTCCGGTGCGATAAAGGTTGCCCAGATGATCCAGCGAGTTGGGGTAGTCCTCCTCCGCCGATAGCTCCAGCCAGCGGAGCATTTCGGCGTACGATTGCGTGACACCCCAGCCTTCCTCATAGAGCTTGGCGAGCGCCTTGCGGGCATCAACGACACCGTCCAGCGCGGCGACGAAATAGTATTGCGCGGCGCGCTGGTCATTTGGCGGCACCCCACGCGCGTTCCGGTACATATAACCGAGGTTGCGATGAGCCACACCGTAGCCCGCCTCCGCCGCTTGCTCGTAGAAATAGCGCGCATCGTCAAAATTTTCGGAGATATCGAGCGCCCGGCCGAGCAAGTAGGAGATACGCGGATTTTCTTCGTCTTCCGACAGGGCGATTGCGCAGTCGCGGATCGCCTGACGGGTGTTGACCAACCCCCAGGGTACGCCGGGCGCCACCCGCTTCGGGTCCAGCGGGTCGGACACCCATAGGTCGCAGGAGGTCACCGTGAAAGGTGCGTCGACGGGGCGTTCAGTAGAGACCTGAATGGGGGCGCTTGCCACAGCTTGCGTGGCGGTCAGCTCCTCCTCTTTGGCAATGGCAAGGGCGCGCGCCGGCGATTTGCCATGCGCACCCAGGAAGAACTGAAAATCGCTGGGATCATTGCTACGGGAAATGGCCTTCCAATGCACGGCTTCAATCGGATTCAGGCCCGCCAGCTGAATCAGGCTTTCGGTCTCGGCATCGGGTTCAGCGTTCAACACGATCTTGGACTGCAGCGTGCCGGAGACCCAGGGCAACTGCACGCCGCTCGTCGCACTGCGCACCTTATAGCGCACCGTGCGGAAGACGTCGTAAAGCTCCATGCCCGGGATATCGAGGGCGGAGACCAGCGCTCCGGTATAGGGGCTGTTGGGCCCGGTGCCGTCCTGGGCCACATCGCCCGACAGCGTCGCATAGGCCACCATGGTTTCGCCCTTGGTGATAATGCGGGTGAGCCCATTGCCCAACGCCTCCTGCGCGTCACCCAAGGGATAGTCGCGGCAGGCATCGAGCACCACAATCTTGGTGACGCCCTCCACTTGGTCGATCTGCCGGAACACCTCGTCAATACCCAGCGCAACGCTTTCCAGGCCATCTCCTTCCGGCAGCCGAAAATCGACGGGCAGGAACCAGTTGATCCCGCCTTTCTGCACCGCATGGCCAGCATAGTAGAACATTACCAACGCGCCTTCGGGTATATCGGCCACCGACCTGCGCACGTGGTCGCGCATCTCTTGCAGACTGCCATCCTCAAGTGCGCGGATCTTGAAGCCGAGCTCTGACAGCACGTTGCTGAGCGCACGGACGTCGTTGATCGGGTTGGGCAGCGCCAGGTTGCCTGCATAGGCCGCGTTGCCCATCAGGATGGCATATCGGGGCGGCTGACTTTGCGCGGCAAGTGCAGTGCCCGCAGAACACCATACCAATATCGCAATCAGGCGTATGGACCGGAGAAGTCTCATCATACGACCTCCAAACAGTTTGGCACGCGGGCTAGTAGACGGGGTCAATGCTCCGCGTCAGCGGCTGGCCGGACGAACCGGTGAAGATCCCCGATGGCCCCTCGTTAGCCAGCGACGAGCCGCGGCTCAGCGTCACGATATCCCGGAACGCGTCATTGGCCTGCGGGGAGAGCGGATATTTCGCGATAAACGCCTCTAATGCGGCGACGGTACCGGCATCAACGGCGGCCTGATACGCGACTGCGGCTTCGGATTGCGACTGAGCGCCAGCCTGGTTCGGAGCGTTAATGGAAAGGGCCATGGCAGACGCCAAAAACGTCCGCATCAAAATCACCCACTTGGAAACATGTGCCATCGAAAAGCTTTCAAATAAACTTAAACTGTGTCTATTTTAGCAGATATTTGAAAAAAATATAGAGGTTAGAAATGCAACTTTATTCTGTTGGCAAGTTTTCTGTGCTTGCAGCTCTACCCCTGGTTTTGATCGCTTGTGGGCCGGCTCCCACCGAACGCCTCCCCCTTCCGACCCCGCAGGCTGCGTCGACGGCAGAAGCGTTGAACATGGTTGCCAGAAACGCCCGCGACATCGGCGCCAAGGCCCAGAAAGTCGGAGACAGCGCGCTTATTGTGACCTACAAAGGCGGCCCGCGTGGCTATTTCGCCTGCACGACAAGCGGCGCAGCTGCTGCATTTCAGTCCGGCGCAGACCTGGACGCGCGGACCCGCGTGGTGGCGGCAGATCAAGGCTTTGCGGTTGAAACCCTGTACATCGCGACGACCCCTAGCAAGGACGGCCCGGCCTCTGCGATCTTCAGCAGCAGTAAGGCCGGTGTTCTTGCCGGCGGAGGGCGCTGTCGGTCGACCCAGAAGCTTGAAGAAGAGTTGATGCGTCAGAGATGACCAAGCTCGTTTCGAGCGCACGAATTGATATGGATGAACAGCCTGTGGCCCCGGGCTGGCAGGCTGCGTTCGAGGTTGTGCAGGCGCACACAGGCCGGTGGCAGTACATTCGCAGGCTGACCGAATCGCATCCCGATTACAGGGAACCGCGCTTGTTTTGTGACGAGGTGCTGGCGAAGGCGCTGACTGATCGAACCTTCCTCGATGTTGCTGAGCGTGCCTCCTTTTTCGACTGGGCCTGCGCGCAGCCGCAAATCAAAGCCTTCGTTCCAGTGATTGCCGCGCATGACCTGTCGTCCCGCGGCGACCGGGGGCGTGCCCTGCCCCATCTGAACCTCGCGCTGGTCCTTGATCAGGAAGACCTCTACGCACAGGAGATGTGGTTCTCAGCCCGCGGGGAGCCAATCAAGCCCGTCGACCCCGATGTCTGGTTCTGCTCCAACCCATTCACCCGAATGGAAAGCGCCTCGCGCAACCGGCTGATGTTCTGCTGCCCCGCCTGGCTACCAACAGCTGCAGGTAACCTTGAGGATGCAAGCGCCGAGGATGTCTGGAACTCCCCCGCCGCGCGAGACATCCGTGCCTCCGTCCATGACGGCAGCTACAAGTACTGTTCGCGCATGCATTGCCCCCGTTTTGCGGAGACAGAGGGCGCGCTGGAAAGAGTGGATCAGCTGAGAAACCCTGAGCTGAAGCGTATCGTGGCGGAGAAAGCCACCGTGCTACCGACCAAGATCGACCGTATTGCGCTTGCCCATGACCGGTCGTGCAACATCAGCTGCCCCTCCTGCCGGACCAAGCTGATCGTCGCGGGCAAGGCGGAGACCAACCGGCTAGACCAGTTGACCGATCAGACCCTGCTGCCGCTTATCATGTCATCGCGGCGAATCTCCATCACCGGCTCGGGCGACCCGTTTTCCAGCAAGCACTACCGCAACATCATCCGGCGCCTGACGTCGCAGGACGAGGGGCCGATCATTGACCTCCAGACCAACGGACTGATGTTGAAACGGTCCTGGGATGCGCTGGGTTTGGAGGGGCGCGTGGGCAATGTGCTGGTTTCAATCGACGCGTCCCGCAAGGAAACCTATGAGGTGATCCGGCGCGGCGGCATATTCGAGGATTTGTTGGAGAATCTTGACTACCTGAGCATGCTCAGACAGCGCGGCAGCGTGAACTCCGTCCGGCTGGATTTCGTGGTGCAAGCCCGCAATTTCCGGGAGATGACCGAGGCAATCGACCTGACGCGGGAGCACAAATTCGACGCCATAAAATTCCAGATGCTACGCTCCTGGAACACGTGGAGCCCGGAGGAGTTCAAGCTGCAACATGTTGGCCATCCGGGCCATGCCGAGCATGAGGCGTTCCAGGCCATAATGCGCGATCCGCGCTTTGCGGACCCGGATGTGCATCTGTCCGGCTTCTATTCCACCTGAGCGGACGGGACCGCGACCTCCAACCCCGTATCCGCGGAAAGGTCCGCGCCTGGATCGAACTTCTCGAACGGCGACGCGCGCCACATTGCCATACGGTCCTGAGCGGCATCGCCTAACGCCATGATCCGCCGGGGCAACCATTTGCGCCGAATGATGGAGAGCCGCCGTTCAATGGTAATATTAGGGTCGCGATCAGCGCGCAGAGTCTTCGCGTATTGCTGGGGTCCTGGAACATATTCGAAGGCCAGCTCCGCCGCCCTGAGCGCCGGGATATAGGCCATGTCGTCCAGCACCACTATGGGCGCGATCTCTCCCGCCTGTTTTTGACCATGGAGCATGGAAATAAAGTTTGCAGCCTCCTGATCGCTGCTGGGACCGAACACGATCACAACCCGCTCCACGCTGCCATGAGGGGCGCCGTAGGGCTGCAGAAACCCGGTGATTTTCTCTGCAGATTTGCTCGTTTTGTCCGCCTTGTCGTCCCAGCCGATGTTGTAGGGCCGCAGCGCCTCGGGCTCATAGTCGGGCCAGTGCCAGCGATACATGTTTTGCGTCTTCTTGGCCTCCCGGTCCATGACCTGAGACATGCCGATTTCAGAATCCTGCGGGTCCTGGATGACGATATTGGGGTAGGCGGTGAAGCATTTGTCGCGGAACAGCCGTTTGACCTCGGTCAGCGCGCCAATATCGATAGGAAGGTCCATCTGCTTTGACCGTTCAAGGGCCGCCATCATGGCGTCACGCTTGAGCGCAATCGCGTGCGCCGCAAACGAGCTGCCCATGCATCGGTACAGATGCTGCGAGTGCCACTTTATCCAGCTGTCCTCCCAATGCAGCTGCATCGCGCCGAGCTGGAACACCTGCCAGTCCCGCGGCAGCTCGGAGGCGACGCGGGGCCACAGATCGAGCGTGTCGCGGTGGAACCGCACATCGTCCTCTAGGATCAACAGCGAGCCTACCTTGTCTGCGACGGCCTTTTCGATCACCCGGCGCATGGATTTAAACAGCCCCCAGGCCCCGGCCGTGGCAATCGCGCGGCAGGCTCGATCCTGCTCGAAAAAGGCGATGCGGGAGGCGCGGGGCTTGTCCCCAAGATAAAAGTCGCGCCAGCCATTGACCGGGCGGTCGGGGTCGGGCCCGACCTGCGGGGTCATGGTGTAGCCGCGCCATTCGCGGGCGACCTCAGGGGCACGCCCGTCGGTTGCAGGGTGACGGGTATAGGCCATGCCCAGCTTGGCCAACTGGGTGCGTACACTTGACATTCTATCGGCCCTGCGGTCCAGATTGATGACCACGATGCGTTCAAATGTATTCCCGAACACCGATTTCGACATGATCCGAATTTCCCCTCAGCCCATTTTTTTGCCGGGCCTTCACAAATTGATACGCTCAAATGGCTGATCTGAATTTCGACATTATTGTTGTAACGGATCCGAGATATCAAGGTGGCACCAGCTCCGCCGTCGCCGCCGAAATAGCCGCTGCTGTGGCCGCCGGCTACAAGGTTGGCTTCATGGCTTACGAGGCGGAGAACCTGCGCCTGCCCTTCCCCACCAACCCGCGCCTGCAAGGCCTGATGGAGCGAGGCGACGTCACAATCATTCATCCCGGCAGCTTTGTGCGGTGCCGTTTGGCAATCCTGCATAACCCTTTCGTGGCCGGGCTTGTGCCCGTGGAGCCGCTCAACATCACGGCCGAAAAGCGGCTGGTCGTTGCGCATCACCCGCCGATAGATGGCGACGGGCTGCCTGCATATGATTTGGCCGTCGCGATGCGAAATGCCGACGAGATATTGTCTGGTGAGGCGCTCTGGACCCCGGTTGGCCCGAACGCGCGCGCAGCTTTTGGTCTGTGCGACACCCGGCCTGACCTGATGGATGATGACTGGGCCAATGTTATCGACTTTGATGCCTGGCACCATGTGCCGCGCCCCCGCGATATGGGACGCCGGTTGCGCATCGGGCGGCACTCCCGCGCCGATGCACGCAAGTTTCCGGCCACACGCGCCGCATTTGCGGAGATTTATGGCGACGGCAGCCGCGCCGATGTCGACATTCTGGGATGCGCGCCAGACGTCCAGACCATGCTGGAGCCCGCCCCGGCAGAATGGCTGCTGCGCCCATATGGGGACATGGAGGTACGCGCCTATCTCGATCAGCTTGACGCCTTTGTCTACTACCACCGCGACGATTGGGTGGAGGCCTTCGGTTACGCGGTGGTCGAGGCAATGGCGCGCGGCGTGCCGTGCGTTTTGTCCCCCACGCTGGCCGCAAGCTTTGGCAAGGCGGCGCGGATCGTCTCGGCTGATCAGGCATTCGAGGCCGCCCTCGAGGTCGCTGAGGACCCGTCGGAGCTGCGCGAGGCCGGCTACGCCCTGATCGCCGAGCGTCACAGCTTCCACGCCGTTGCCAAGCGCATAGAAGCTCTGATCGGCCCGCCTGCAAAGGTCAGCTACGCGGTGGCTGGCATTAAGAAGGCCCGTAGCGCGGCGCTGTTGGTTTCCACCAACGGGATCGGGATGGGCCATCTGACCCGCACACTCGCCATCGCCCGCCGCATCCCCGAGCCTATCACGCCCATTATTGTGACCATGTCACATGGCGCCGCCGTGGCGGAGGAGTTTGGCTATCATGTCGAGTTCATCCCCTATCACAGCTATCTGGGCACCGATATCGCAGTGTGGAACTGCGCCCTGCGCGACGAGCTGCAGGCTTTGATCGACGCCCATGAGGCCCGGGTCGTGATCTTTGACGGGAACAGCCCGTTTCAGGGGCTGCTGGATGCTATGGCGAGCCGCCCGAAGGTCTGGTCCATCTGGAGTCGTCGGGGCATGTGGCGGTCCCATCTGGGGGCCGAATTCATCGCGCGGGAAAAGTATTTCGACGCTGTGATCGAGCCGCGCGATCTGGCCGGCGGCTTTGACAAGGGCCCCACCCGGGAAAGCGTCGTTCGCACTCGCCATGTGGACCCTATCCGGCTGTTGGATCGGCAGGAGCTTCTGCCAGCCGTTGCGGCCCGGGCCGAACTGGGGCTGGACGCAAAGGCGGTGACAGTGCTGTTGCAACTGGGCGGCGGAAACAATTTTGACCTGCGGGTGACACGCGATCTGGTGCTGCGTCATCTGGGCGGACGCGCGGGGGTGCAGGTCGTGCTGGTGAGTTGGAAAATATCGGCCACGCCCCTGCCCAAGGACATGCCCGCCAACGTGGTCACGATCTCCACCTACCCGGTGTCGCGCTATCTGAATGCCTTCGATTTCACCATCTCCGCCGTGGGGTATAACAGCTTCCACGAGGCGTCGGAGGCCGGGCTGCCCGCGCTTTATGTTCCCAATGAAAATCCCGCCCAAGACGACCAGCTGGCCCGCGCTCAGTTCATCGCCCGCCGCGGCGCCGCCCTGGTTGCGCGCCGTGACCAGCCAGAGACGTTGATCGCCGCGATTGAAGAAATGCTCGACGCGGGCCGCCTTGCCCGGATGCGCGCCGCAACCAATGCTTTGCGCGCGCCCAATGGCGCGGTCGAGGCCGCCCGGCTGGTGGCGGAGTTCGCCCAAATGTACCGGGGGCAAAGGGATTAGGGCAGGTTGACATATCGTCGGGAAAAACGCGTCACTCCTGTGTCGCGGCGTTCCGCAATTTGGAGAACGGCGGCAAAGAGATCATCCTTC
>CALHHY010000138.1 GCA_938030665.1 uncultured Litoreibacter sp.
GATGCGCGGCGGCCTGCAGCCTTGATTCCGCGCAATTGAGTCGAACCGACGAGATTTGTCTCCGATAAATTGGGGCCTGCTTCTCGGGCATCTTCAACACCCTGCCAGCCGCGGGCCATTACAAAGCCTTGCCAACGGTCGCTCCGCCCGAAATTTCCCCTCGACCTCCCCGCCCCCGGATTCCATACCCTTGGGCAAAACAAACGGGGCCGTCATGGATTTCTCCACCATCATCGAGACGCTGACCAGCTGGGTTCTGTCCATCGGGGGGCAGGTCAATGATCTGCCGGGCACGGTCGCCTTCGGGCTGGGCCTCTTTACCTGGTTCGCGGTCGAACAGGTGCTGCGCCGGATCGTATCAGGCATGCGGTGGGTCATCCTGCTGGGGGTGCTGGCGGGCCTGGGGCTCTCCGCCCCCTATCTGCTGGGCCTGATGTTTGACCGCGGGGGGGAGCCGCCAACGATCGAGGCCCCGACCGGCTAACCCGACATTGACGCCGCAGCCCTGTGCATCCGCTGGACAGCCGCGCCCGATCCGTTACCGTGGCGTCATGCGCTGGATTACCCTGCTTCTTGTACTCGCCGCCTGCGGCCGCCCCCTGTCCGAGGGGGAGGAAGCCTTCGCCAAAGCCTTCCATGGCGACGGGCTGGACACGTCGAAAGTGCGCATCATCAATAACCCGCTGATCAAGCTCTACGTGGCGACGGTGCCCTTCCCCCCGCGCACGACATGCTCGGAAAACATCCTGCCCCCGCCCGCGGAGACGCATTTCACTGGCTCCCCCGCCGCGACGGTTCTGTTCAACAAAATCACCGTGAACCCCGACGCGAATGCGCGCGACTACATGGCCGCCTGGCCCCGCGCCGCCGACCTGCGGGCCGCGATGTTTCTGGCCCATGAGCTGGTCCATACCTGGCAATGGCAGCACCGCGACCGCACCGGCTATCACCCGTTCAAAGCGGCCGCCGAGCATCAATTTTCGGAAGACCCCTATCTGTTCGACCTGACCACCGAGACCCGGTTTCTCGATTTCGGCTACGAGCAGCAGGGCGCGATTGCCGCCGAATATGTCTGCTGCACCGCGCTGGCCCCCGACGCCCCGCGCACCGCGCGGCTGAAAGCGCTGCTGGCGCAGGAATTTCCCATTGAAAACCTCAGCGCCGTCTTGCCGCAAACCCCCGTCCGGGTGCCCTGGCGCGACGCTGATTTCGCCCGGATTTGCCAGTAGGAGACCGAGATGAACAGCTACGACTTGACCGGCAAAACTGCCGTTGTAACCGGTGGCGCGCAAGGGATCGGGCTTGCCGTGGTTGCCCGCCTGAAAGCGTCAGGAGCGAAAGTAGCGGTCTGGGATATGCAGATGGGCGATGCCGGCGATTTCAACGCCGCCTGCGACATTGCCGACACGGCTTCGGTCCGGGCCGCACTTGACGGGACACGGACCGCTTTGGGACCGGTCGACATTTTGGTGAACTCCGCCGGGATCGCGGGGCCAAACATGCCCATCCCAGACTACCCGGACGATGATTGGACCCGCATTGTCGAGGTCAACCTGACGGGCACGTTCAACACCAACAAGGCCGTCATTCCGGGCATGCGGGAACGCAATTACGGCCGCATCCTCAACATCGCCTCCATCGCGGGCAAGGAGGGCAACCCCAATGCCTGCGCCTATTCCGCCTCCAAAGCGGGGGTCATCGGTTTCACGAAATCCGCCGGCAAGGAGAACGCGGATAAGAACATCGCCATCAACTGCGTCACCCCTGCGGCGGCCCGCACGCCGATCTTTGACCAGATGAGCGAGGAGCATATCGGCTACATGCTGTCGAAGATCCCGCGCGAACGCTTCCTGGAAGTGGAGGAGGCCGCAAATATGATCGCCTGGATCGTCTCGGCGGAGAACAGCTTTACCACCGGGGCCGTCTTCGACCTGTCCGGGGGGCGGGCGACATACTAAAGTATGGTTCCATTGATCCGGGTGTGATGTGTTCGTTCGCGGCGACGAAAAGCGACCGGTGACATGAGCGGGCTTTTCTCGTTGAGCGAGGCGCAGATGGTGCATCTTGAGCCGTTCTACCCGAAGTTCCAAGGGCACGCTGCGCATGGATGACAGAAAGGTTTTCAGCGGCATTGTCCTTATCAATCGCAATGGCTTCCGGTGGCGCGATGTGCCCCCTGCCTATGATCCACCGAAGAGGATCTGCAATCGCTGTAAGCGCCGGAGCGGGAACCTCGTCTTCGTCCGGATGCTGCTGAAACTGACACGATGATGGTCGACGCCACCCAATTGAAAACGCATCTCAAGGCTGCCAGCCCTGCGGCTCACATAGGGAGCAAAGACCGCCAGATCGAACGTACAAAGGGCAGCATGAATTCCAAGCTACAAGCCGTCACCGATGCTTTGGGTCGCCCTTGCGGATGTTCCTGGCGACAGGTCAGGTAACGACTATATTGGAGCGCAAGCGCTTCCAGACAGACGACCGCCTGCCAAATAGATGCTGGCCAGTCGTGGCGACGATGTCTAACGGTATCGCGAAGACCTTTAAGAAATGAGGATCAGGCCTTGCATCCCCCTGCGCAACGGACGCAAGACGCCAATCCCTCGTGACGAAACGCGCTGTCGCCATCGTCACAACGTTGAGAACAGTTCTGCCCGCCTCTAGGATGGGCGCAGCATCGCAACCCGTGACGCCCTTGTCCCATAATGCTTCCTTCCATTCTTGCGAACGGATCACACCAACCAATTCTGGGACCAAACACCTAGGAGGCGACCGCCAACCCTGCGTTGGTGTTCAGCAGATACCCTGAAAGGATCGGCCCGCAGGCCGCGCCAATGGCACGCGCATTACCACCGATGCTGCCACCTTCAATGCGAGGCGGCAGCAGCCCACGGGTGTCCTGGTTGGTCAGATATCGCCGCACCCGCTCCACCAGATCAAGGCGCACATCCGCGGGGAAGGCCCCGTCGATCAGGATCGCCTCGAAATCAATGACAGAGCAGGTGGCGAGGCAGGCCTTGGCCAGCTCCTGCGCCGTCTGGCCGAGCCACGGGTCCACATAACGGGCGATGCCGGTCCAATCCTGCGGCGCCTTCCAGATCACCGCGGGGTCAATATCGACCTCAGCCAGCCGTGATTCCAGCTGGTGAATGGAGGCGAGGTCAACCAGCTGCTTGCTTTCGCCCAGGGGGCTGACACTTGGCAGCGACCCAAGCGCACCTGCATTGCCCTGACGCCCCTCGAAGACGGAGTGATTCAGCACAATGCCCCCGCCGATATAGGACCCCAAGAAAAAATATCCGTAGTCGCGAAATTCCTTGCCGCGGCCAAACACATGCTCCGCCTGGCACGCGGCTGTGGCATCATTGACCAGCGACACTGGCAGATTGCTGAAGCGCCCGATCTCCTGCGCGATGTTGACGGCCTGCCAATCCCCGAACTCGGAGGGGTGCGCCGGTTTGCGGTCGGTCCAGTTCCACAGCTCAAACGGGGCCGCGACCCCGATGCCGCATATCCGACCCGCAACCGGGCCCGTCAACGCATCGGTGATCTCGCGTAAGCCGTTTGCAACAAATTCGAACACCTCACGCGCGCGCGGCGCGTCATAGCTTAGGCGCATCTGCTGGCGTACCGCCCCGGTGATATCCATCAACAACAGATCAGCCGACCTGCGGCCAATTTTCACGCCAAAGGCCAGGACCCCGTCAGCGGCGAGCATCATCGGCACAGAAGGCTTGCCCACCTTCCCCCGCACGGGCGCACCACGCGCAAGCAGGCCGTCACTTTCCAGCCGTTTCAGGATGGCCGAGACCGCCGGAGCCGACAGGTTCGACAGCCGCGCAAGGTCGCTGGCAGGCATGTTGCCATGGCGTTGCAACAGGGTCAGTAGCAAGCGCTCGTTATGATTGCTCACACCTTTTTGGCTCAGCCCAGCACTGATTGATCTGACGACGGCTTTTGACATGTCAGCGTCCATAAGCACCTCTTGCAGGCAAAAGTCTAGCGAGGCCTTATTAATAAATAAAGTTAATTAATTAATTGACAGCCTGAGTGGAATCAGCTTCCCTAAGAGCATTGGTCATGGCGGTTTCATCCGCTGGCCTTTGGGGGCACGCGCCCTAGACAATTGACTTCTGGGAGGAACATATGAAAAAGCTACTAATCGGCACGACCTTGGCGGCACTGACCACCGCTGGCGCGGCAATGGCAGATGGCCATGGCGCATCAGCCTGCCTGATCACCAAGACCGACACGAACCCATTCTTTGTAAAAATGCGTGAAGGCGCGGAAGCGGCAGCGGAAAAGGCCGGCATGACCTTGCGCTCTTATGCGGGCAAGATTGACGGCGACCACGAAACGCAAGTCGCCGCCATCGAGACCTGCATCGCGGATGGCGCATCGGGCATTTTGCTGACCGCATCGGACACTTCCTCCATCGTGGGTGCCGTGACGCAGGCGCGGGATGCGGGCCTTCTGGTCATCGCGCTCGACACACCGTTGGAGCCGATTGACGCCGCCGACGCGACCTTTGCAACTGACAACTTTCTTGCCGGTGAGCTGATCGGCAAATGGGCCGCCGCGTCACTTGGCGACAACGCCGCCAACGCAAAAATCGCGCTGCTTGATCTGGCCGTCAGCCAGCCAACTGTCGGCGTTCTACGCGACCAAGGCTTCCTGCAAGGATTTGGTATTGATCTGGCCGACCCCAACGTCAATGGCGACGAGGATGACCCGCGCATCGTCGGCAACGACGTCACCGCCGGGAACGAAGAAGGCGGCCGCCGCGCGATGGAGAACCTGCTGGCCGTCGATCCCGAAATCAACGTGGTCTACACGATCAACGAGCCCGCCGCTGCCGGCGCATACGAAGCGCTGAAATCAATCGGGCGGGAGAATGATGTGCTTATCGTCTCCGTCGATGGCGGTTGCCCCGGCGTCCAGAACGTGGCCGACGGTGTAATCGGGGCCACTTCGCAGCAATACCCGCTGCTGATGGCGTCCAAAGGGATCGAGGCCATCGCCGCCTTCGCCAAAGATGGCACCTTGCCCGCCAATACGCCAGGCAAAGACTTCTTTGACACAGGCGTCGCACTGGTCACGGACAAGCCTGCTGACGGGGTCGACAGCATATCAGTAGTGGATGGCAAGAACCTCTGCTGGGGCTGATCCCGCTCAGATCTATATTTGAGAAACGGGAAAAGGGCGGCGCAGGTTGCCCTTTTCGACCATTGACGGCCCGTGTGCAGGCCGGAATGCTGAGACCGGGGGAACGGAATGGCGAACGAGTCCGACAATTACGAAGCCGTTGTGCAGGCCAAGCGGGCGGAGAACGTGGCAGAGTTCACGGATGACCGCAAAGGCGTTTTGGCCCATATCCAGCACGCGCTGCACGTCAATCCCGCCCTCGTCCCTCTTTTTGTCCTGCTGGTATCCATCGTCGTGTTCGGGCTGCTGCTTGGCTCCAAATTCTTCTCCCCCTTCGCGCTGACGCTGATCCTGCAGCAGGTGCAGATTGTGGGTATCGTTGCTGCCGCGCAAAGCCTTGTGATCCTGACCGCCGGCATCGACCTGAGCGTGGGCGCGATTGCTGTACTGTCCAGCGTGATCATGGGACAGTTCACCTTCCGCTACGGGATGCCGGTCGAGGTTGCCGTGGCCCTTGGCCTGGCTTTTGGCACAGTGGTCGGCTCCATCAACGGCTGGCTCGTCGCCGTGATGAAGCTGCCGCCTTTCATCGTGACTTTGGGCATGTGGCAGATCGTACTGGCCGCGAATTTCCTGTACTCCGCGAATGAAACGATCCGCAGCCAGGATATCGAGGCCGACGCCCCCCTGCTGCAATTTCTGGGCACCACGTTCAAAATCGGTGCGGATGCGGAAGGGCGCGGCGGAGCGACCTTTACCTACGGCGTCATCGCCATGGTGCTGATCTTTGCGGTGCTCGTCTACGTGCTCAGCCAGACGGCGTGGGGGCGGCATGTCTACGCTGTGGGTGACGACCCCGAGGCCGCGCAACTCTCAGGCGTCAATGTGCGCGGCACGCTGATCTCCGTCTACGCGGTGACGGGCTTTATCTGCGCCATTGCGGGCTGGGCCCTGATCGGGCGTATCGGTTCGGTCAGCCCCACCTCTGGGCAGTTGCTTAATATTGAAAGCATTACAGCCGTCGTGATCGGGGGCATATCGCTCTTTGGGGGGCGCGGTTCGATCCTCGGGCCGCTCTTCGGGGCGCTGATCGTGGGGGTCTTCACCCTTGGCCTGCGCCTTGCCGGGGCGGATGCGCAATGGACCTTCCTGCTGATCGGCGTGCTGATCATCGGCGCGGTCACCGTTGATCAATGGATCAGAAAGGTGTCAGCGTAATGGAACCGATCCTCAAAGGCCGCGGACTGGTGAAACGCTATGGCAAGGTCACCGCGCTCGATCATTGCGACTTTGACCTCTATCCGGGCGAAATTCTGGCCGTCATCGGTGATAATGGTGCGGGCAAATCATCGCTGATCAAGGCGGTTTCCGGCGCGGTTGTCCCGGACGAGGGCGAAGTGTTTCTGGAAGGCCGCAAGGTCCGCTTCACCTCCCCCACCGACGCGCGGGAGGAGGGGATAGAGACCGTTTATCAGACCCTCGCCATGTCCCCTGCCCTGTCGATTGCTGACAACATGTTCATGGGGCGCGAACTGCGCAAACCCGGCTTTCGCGGCAAATGGCTGCGCCAGCTGGACCGCTCACGGATGGAAAAGATCGCCCGCGACAAGCTGTCCGAACTCGGGCTGATGACCATTCAGAACATCAACCAGGCGGTGGAGACATTGTCAGGCGGCCAACGCCAGGGCGTGGCCGTGGCTCGCGCTGCGGCCTTCGGGTCCAAGGTGATCATTCTCGACGAGCCGACAGCGGCACTTGGCGTCAAGGAATCACGCCGCGTGTTGGAGCTCATCCTTGATGTCCGCTCCCGCGGTATTCCGATCATCCTGATCAGCCACAATATGCCCCATGTGTTTGAGGTCGCCGACCGTATCCACGTGCACCGGCTGGGCAAGCGGCTTTGTGTCATCGACCCGAAAGACTACACCATGTCAGACGCCGTGGCCTTCATGACCGGCGCGAAAGAGGCGCCGGTGCAGTAGTGCTTCTCATGCAGGCCGCAGTCCCAGGATTTGGCGCGCCTGCGTAACGCTGGCCACAGGCCGGTCATATCGCGCGCAAATATCGGCCGTGCGCCGCACCAAGGCGGCATTTGAGGGTGCCAGCATATGGCGATCCAGCCGCACATTATCCTCAAGCCCCGTCCGCGCATGCCCTCCGGCGGCGATTGACCATTCATTCAGCACAATCTGGTTTGCCCCGATGCCCGCCGCGCACCATGGGGCATCCGGCCCAAACAGGCGCTGCACCGTCCTGACGTAGAAATCGAACACCTCGCGGTCTGCCGGCATCGCGTTCTTCACCCCCATGACAAACTGAACATAGGGCGTGCCTGGCAGCTGGCCATGATCCGCCATCTCCTTCGCCTTGAGGATGTGGCTCAGATCAAACGCCTCCACCTCTGGCTTGACCTCATACGCGATCATCTCCGCCGCGAGCCAGTCGACAAGGTCTGGCGGGTTCTCATAGACGCGGGTCGGGAAGTTGTTCGACCCCACGGACAGAGACGCCATGTCCGGGCGCAAAGGCAGCATGCCGCCGCGCTCACGTCCTGCACCGGACCGACCGCCGGTTGACAGCTGAATGATCATGCCGGCGCAGTGTTTCTCCACCCCCTCCTTGAGGGCCGCAAACCGGTCGGGGTCGGAGGTGGGCGTCTCATCGTCATTGCGCACATGGGCATGCATGATCGCGGCCCCGGCCTCAAAGGCCGCTTGCGTGCTTTCGATCTGTTCAGCGACGGTGATCGGCACCGCCGGATTATCCGCCTTGCGCGGGACGGAGCCGGTGATGGCCACGCAAATGATGCAGGGATTTTTCATAGCAGTTCCTCGATGCGCCCAAGGCCGGGGCTCAGATGTCAAAAAACACCGTCTCCCCCTTCCCCTGCAAGCGGATGTCGAACCGATAGAGCGGCGCACCGTCTTGGTCAGATTTCTGCGCAATAAGGGTCTGGCGGCGACCTGGCGACCCGATCTGGCTCAGCACGGGGTCAATGGCGTTGGCCTCTGGTTCGTCGTCGAAATAAACCCGGGTGTTCAGTCCAATGTTGATGCCGCGCGCAACAATCCACAGGTTCAGATGCGGGGCCTGCAGACCCTGGTCACGCCCGCGTGTTGGCCCAGGTTTCACCGTGTCAAACCCCCACTCGCCGGTCTCGAAATCGGTGATGGCGCGGCCCCAGCCCCGAAACCCTTCCTCTACCGGGCCGCCGCCCTCTGGATGGGCGTAGTTCCCCTCGGCGTTGGCCTGCCAAATCTCCAGCAACGCGTCCTTGACCGGGCTGCCTGTGCCATCGATAACCGCGCCTTCCACGCGGATACGGGTGCCCTTGGCAAGGGAGCCAGTAATGTCATGGCCGCGCGCGGTCATGAAGGTAGCAATCCCGACTGCCTTCGGCGTCAGGCCGATATGAAGGAAAGGCCCCGCGGTTTGAGACGCGCTTTCGCGCAGCTTGTTTGCCGCCATGTCAGCTCCCCTCCGGACGGTTTTCAAACAGTGTGGCGCGTCGTCCGCGCAACACGACATCAAACCGATAGGCAAGCGTATCGAACGGGATGGTCGCGCACATGTCCAGTTTGGCGGTCAATCCATTGATCGCGCCCGCATCCGGGATTGTCTGCACAATCGGGCAGCGCGCAATCATCGGGTCGCCTTCGAAATAGCATTGCGTGATCAGCCGCTGCGCCCAGGCCGCCCCGAAGACGGAAACGTGAATATGCGCCGGGCGCCAGTCGTTCGGGCCATTAGGCCATGGATAGGCGCCGGGCTTGACGGTACGGAACGAGTAGCTGCCATCCGCACCCGTCAGAGTCCGCCCGCAACCGCCAAAATTTGGGTCCAGCGCCGCAAGATAGCTGTCCTTTTTATGTCGGTAGCGCCCACTGGCATTGGCCTGCCAGATCTCGACAAGCGTATTCGGGACCGGCCGCGCATCCTCATCAAGGACGTGGCCATGCAGGATGATCCGCTGCCCAATCGCGCTTTCGTCAGCGGCGGCATGGTTGTAGATCAGATCGTTGTCGCCCGGCTCGATATCGTTATGGCCGAAGACAGGGCCGGTAATCTCCGACACGGAACTCTCTAACGAAATCAAATCATAACGCGGGCTGCGGCTCACGGAGGTCTTGTAGGCGGGTGTATGGGCCGGCGGATGCAGGCTGCGGTCGCGCATGTAGTAGTCGCCGGACTTACTCACGTGTTTCCGTCCATCTCAGCATAGGTTTCCTTGGCCAGCCGGATCGCATGGTTGGCTTTTGGTACCCCCGCGTAGATCGCCACGTGCAGGAAGGTCTGGATCACGTCCTCCTTGCTGGCACCGGTCTGCGCGGTCGCGCGGATATGCATCGGGATCTCGTCAAAATTTCCGGTCGCGGCCAGCAAAGCGAGCGTCAGCATGGAGCGGTCGCGCCTGCTGATACCCTCGTCCGACCAGACCGTGCCCCACGCCCCTTCGGTGATCAGAGTTTGAAACGGGGCGTCGAAATCCGTTTTCGCGGCTTCTGCTTTTGCGACATGCGTCTCCCCCAACACGGCCCGACGGGTCTGCATCCCCTTGTCATAACGATCCGACATATGGTGGCTCCTTTCGGGGGCGGCCATATCGCAAGGGCCAAGCTGCCGTAATTTCAAGGGATTGCGCAGCGGGGGTCAAGCCCGTCTTGCGTCAAAGAACGGACAGCCGCACGCCCGGCGCCAGCACATCCGGGGCCAGGGGCAGCTCGATCAGGTTCAACCCACCTCGCGTTCGCGCCTCGGTCAATGCCATTTTGAAGGCGTCCAACCCCTCAGCCCGCGCAGCATGCGCCCCGAAGGAGCGGGCGAAGGCGCAGAAATCGGGGTTCGTCAGCGCAGTGCCTGACACGCGGCCCGGGTATTCCCGCTCCTGATGGGCGCGGATCGTGCCGTAGCGGGCGTTATCAATCACCAGTATCGTCAGGTTCAGCCCATGATGCGCGGCGGTCGCCATCTCCTGGCAGGTCATCATGAAGCAACCGTCGCCTGCGATGGCGTAAACCTCTCGCTCGGGCTGGGTGATTGCTGCCGCCACCGCCGCTGGCAGCCCGTATCCCATGGAGCCCGAGGTCGGCGCAAGCTGCGTGCCCGCGCCGCGAAACCGGTAGAAACGATGCAGCCAGCTGGCATAATTTCCCGCACCATTACACACGATGGCGTCGCGCGGCAGGATCTCAGCCAGATGCGCGAAATGGCCTGCCAGCGGGTCATCAGGCAAGCCAGAGGGATCAGTGAAATCCTCGTACTCGGCCTTCAGCGCATCGGTGCGCGCTTCAAACGCGCCCGGCTTGGCCGGCGCCCACTCGGCAGCCGCGCAGCAGAAACTTTCCATGTCGGCCACCAATGCCAACTCCGGCTCGTAGACGCGGCCGAGTTCTTCGCCCGCCGGAAAGACATGCGCCAGCGCGCGCGATGGCACCGGGCTTTCCAGCAGCGTGTAGCCCTGCGTCGTCATCTCCCCCAACCGCGGACCGATGACGATCAGTAGGTCGCACGCGTCAAGTGCACGGATCAGATACGGGGTCGGGGCGACGCCAAAATGGCCCACGTAATTAGGGTGGTCATTCTCCATCAGGCTCTGGCATCGCAGCGAAACGGTCACCGGCAGCCCTTGCGCTTCGGCAAATCGCGCCAGCCCTTCCATCGCGCGCGGGGTCCAGCCGCCACCACCTGCCATAACCAGCGGGCGTTCGGCCGCGGCGAGCCTCGCCTGCAGGGCCGCCATGGCGTCGGGGCTGGGCTGAAAGCGCGCAGGCGCCACCCGGCGCGGCGCGGGCGGCGGCGTGATCTCGTCATACAGCATGTCTTCAGGCAGGGCCAAGACGACCGGGCCAGGCCGTCCCGACATCGCCACCCGAAAAGCGCGGGTGACATATTCCTGCAGCCGCGACGCATCCTCGATCTGCGCGACCCATTTCGCCATTTGCCCAAAGACGCGGCGGTAATCCATTTCTTGAAAGGCCTCGCGCTCGACCATATGGCGTGCCACCTGGCCGATGAAGATGATCATCGGCGTCGAGTCCTGAAACCCCACATGCACCCCGGCGGAGGCATTCGTGGCCCCCGGCCCGCGCGTCACCATGCAGATGCCGGGCCGCCCCGTCAGCTTGCCATGCGCCTCCGCCGCCATGGCCGCCCCCCCTTCCTGCCGACAGGTAACAAAGCGCAACCGGTCCTCGCGCCCATGCAGTGCATCCAGGATCGGCAGGTAGCTTTCGCCCGGCACCCCGAAAATGTGGCTGCATCCCTGCGCCTCGAGCAGGTCCACCAGATGATCCGCGGCGCGGCGTTTAGCGAGGGTTTGGGTCATGGGTCTCTTGGGTCCTCTTGCGCCGCCATCAAGGCCTTGGCGCGGGCCATGTCCTGCGGGTGGGTGATCTTGAAATTCTCTTCTGCGCCAGGCACGACGCGGACGCGCAGGCCGCTGGCGCGCGCCACGGCCACGTCATCAAGCGCGCCGGGCCGGGCGGCCTCGTGCGCGCGGCAAATGGCGTCGAAGTGAAAGCCCTGCGGCGTCTGCGCCCGCCACAGACCGTCCCGCGGCACGCTGTCTTGCGCGACCCCGTCCGCCGCGTGCCAAAGCGCGTCAACCACCGGCAACGCCAAAAAGGCACCTTCTGCCTCCTCCAGCGCCGCGACCACGGCCGTAATCATGGAGGGGGAGACGAAGGGCCGCGCCGCGTCATGGATCAGGACGAAATCGGGTTCCGCCGCTTTCAACGCTTCAAGCCCGCATGCCACGCTCTCTGCCCGGCTGGCGCCACCCATGACGGGGGGCCTGAGCCGGTCATCGGTCAGCTTCGCCATCGCGTTATTGTAGAGCGCTGTATCGGCGGCGCCGATCACCACCTGCGCCGTCCCCACCTCAGGGGCTGCCAATAGGGCCGCCACCGTAAGCTGCAAGACCGGCACGCCGCACAGGTTTAGATACTGTTTGGGCCGCTCGGTCCCCAAACGAGTGCCGCGTCCGGCAGCCACGATAAGCGCGGCCACGCGCGGGGGCGCGGCCTCAGCCATGCGGACTGCCCTTGCGCGGATGCTGACGTTGTCGCTTGGTCATATATGCCCTCGGGCGAAGTGGTGAGGGGCGAGCTTCCTCCGGTTTCGCAGCGCCGTCAACGGGGCACAGGCCGCCAGCCCCCCTCAATCAGGCACCAGCGCCCGCGTCATCAAAATCGCCGGAAAACTGATGCCCGGTTGTAGTGGCACCTCAATCGGTGTGTCGCCCTGGAACCCTTGCGCCCGGTAAAAGGGTGTGGCGGTCAGGGTCGCCTCGCAGGTCAGCTGGCGCACCCCGGCCTTGGCAGCTGTCGCGAGAATATGCGCCATAAGCGCCGTACCTATACCCTGCCGCACCCGGCGGCGGTCTGTCACGACATGGCGGATGCGCGCCACGAGCCCGCCGCGCCGATCGCGAAAGGTCCAGCCACCCGCCCCGACCAATGCGCCGGCGTCAAACACCCCGTAATAGCTGCCGCAGGTGACCAGCTTCGGTTGCGCGCGGGAGATCAGCGGCAATGCGGTCACCAGCACCGATGGCGGGTAATCCGCCTTCAACAAGGCCGGGTAACTCGCAGCCAGCAATGCATCGACGGCGGCAATGTCGGCTTTGGTTGTGGGGCGAATATCCATGGGCAAGGGGTCTCAAGTCATGATCGGAAACGAAAAAAGCCGCGCTCAGCAGCGCGGCCTTCTGTCTGTCAGCACGGTGGCAAGATTACTTGATCTTGCCTTCCTTGTATTCGACATGCTTGCGCGCAACGGGGTCGTATTTGCGCACCACCATTTTCTCGGTCATGGTGCGGGCGTTCTTCTTGGTTACGTAGAAGTGGCCCGTGCCTTCGGTCGAGTTCAGGCGGATTTTGATCGTGGTTGGCTTCGCCATGTCACATCTCCTGCACGGGACGCTTGCCCCGGAAATTCATTTGAAGCTGCCTTTTACGCGAGGTGCGTGCTGAGTCAACCGCATAAAGCCGCGATCCCTGCGGATTTCCAAAAGGCAGCGTACCGGCGCCCTTCCGCGCGCGGCCCGCAAGGCGCAGAACCCCCACTTGCCATGGACCGCAATCCGATCATGATCCTTGGCATAGTTAATGAAGGATTACACCCATGCGACTGACCCTGTCCCTGACATTTACGGCCCTTGCCCTGTCGGCCCCTGCCTATGCTCAACAAGCCGCTGACGCCATCGCGCCGGAGGCCGCCTCCGCCCAGGCCGCCAAAAGCGCGGGAACGCCGGTCGAGGCCCAGAACTGGATGGTCGCCGCGGCCAACCCGCTGGCGGTGCAAGCTGGCGCGCGGGTGTTGCGCGAAGGCGGCTCGGCGGCGGATGCCATGGTCGCCGTTCAAGCCGTGCTGGGACTGGTAGAGCCGCAAAGCTCAGGCCTGGGCGGCGGCGCGTTTCTGGTCTGGTACGACGCAAGCAGCGGCGAGGTCACGACGCTTGACGGCCGCGAAACCGCGCCGCTCTCCGCCACCCCGCGCCTGTTTCAGGATGCCAATGGCGAGCCGCTGCAATTCTTCGATGCCGTGGTGGGGGGCCTCTCGGTCGGCACCCCCGGCACGCCCGCACTGATGGAAGCCGCCCATAAGAAATGGGGCAAATCTGATTGGTCGGGTCTGTTTGACGAGGCTATCCGGCTGGCCGATGACGGTTTCGCCGTCTCCCCCCGGTTGGCCGGTCTGGTGGCAAATGATGTCGAGCGGCTGCAGCGCTTCCCTCGGACGGCTGCCTATTTCGTCCCCGATGGCCAACCACTTCAAGAAGGGGCGACCCTGAAAAACCCCGCCTATGCCGACACGCTCAGCCGCATCGCCGGTGAAGGCGCGGCCGTGTTCTATGAAGGCGACATCGCGCAAGGCATCATCGACACGGTGCAAAATGCCGAAGGCAACCCGGGCGTGCTGGCGATGCGCGATCTGGCACATTACGAGATCAAAGAGCGCCCTGCCGTTTGCGCCACCTACCGCGCCCACGAGGTCTGCGGCATGGGACCGCCATCGTCCGGCGCGCTGACCGTGGGGCAGATCCTGGGCATGCTGGATGGCCGCGATCTTGCCGCACTGGGCGCAGAGAATGCGGAAAGCTGGCGCCTGATCGGCGACGCCTCTCGGCTCGCCTTCGCGGACCGTGGCCGCTACATGGCCGATAGCGATTTCGTCCCGGTTCCCGCCGAAGGGCTGGTCGACCCCGCCTACCTGTCGGAGCGCGCCAAACTGCTAGATACCGATGCCGCCCTTACGGAGGTCGCACCCGGCACGCCCGCTTTTGATCACGCGCTGCTATGGGCCGATGATATGTCGCTGGAGCTGCCCTCCACCTCCCACATCTCAATTGTCGATGCGGAGGGCAACGCGCTGTCGATGACCACCACGATTGAAAACGGGTTCGGGTCGCGGTTGATGGCGCCGGGCGGTTTCCTGCTGAATAACGAACTGACAGATTTCTCCTTCCGCACGCATAGCGACGGTGTGCCTATCGCCAACCGGGTGGAGCCCGGCAAGCGCCCCCGCTCCTCTATGGCGCCGACGATAGTGCTCGAAGACGGCGCGCCCACGCTGGTCGTGGGGTCCCCCGGCGGGTCGCGCATCATCGGCTATGTGGTCAAAACCATCATCGCGCATTTGGATTGGGGCATGGATGTGCAGCAGGCCATCGACCTGCCGCATCTGGTCAACCGCTTCGGCACCTATGATGTCGAGGAAGGCACAAGTGCCACCAGCTTCAGCGACGCTCTGACCGGGTTGGGCTTCGAGGTGAACGCCCGCGGCCTGACCTCGGGCCTGCACGCGATCAGCATCGGCCCGGACGGCCTGCAAGGCGGCGCTGACCCCCGCCGTGAGGGCATCGCTTTGGGCAATTAACAAAGGGCCACCCTCCCCCTCTTCATTGCTTCAAAAAATATCCTGGGGGAGGCGCGGCACGCGCCGGGGGCAACGCCCCCACCCCCTCACAAACCTCACCAAGGGCTAGAACAGCTCCGCCCGCAGCACCTTGGCGTCGGTAATATTGACCACGCCGATATGGCGGTCCAGCACCGGGAAAATCGCCTCCAGCAGCCCGTCCAGCCGCTCCGGCCGGATCAGGCAAACGACGCAGGACAACCCTTCGGCACGGGTCACCTGACCCGCGCGGCTCCACTGTCCCGACCGGCCCGAACCGCCGCGCACGGGCAGCACGCTGAACCCTTTCACGCCGGCCTCGACCAGAATGTCGGTCAGTCGCCGCTCCATGATCTGCTCGATCATGATCTCGATCCGTTTGGCGTCATGCATCTTCATGTCAACCTCCGATCACGGCACTTGCCGTGGCCACATATAGCGGGATGCCCAGAGTCAGATTGAACGGGAAGGTCACCCCCAAAGACAGGGTCAGGTAGATGGCCGGGTTGGCCTCCGGCAAGGCCACGCGCATCGCCGCCGGCACCGCGATGTAGGAGGCAGATGCCGCAAGAACCATCATCAACGCCACGCCACCCACCGACAGGCCCAGAAGCGCGCCGGCCGCCAGCCCGAAAGCCGCGCCAATAAGCGGCATCACCAGACCAAACGCAATGGCTGCCCCCGACACTGCCCCTTTGGCCCGGCGCAGGCCGCGCCCCGCAACCAGCCCCATATCCAGCAGAAACAGGCACAAAACGCCCTTGAAAGGGTCGGCAATGAAAGGCGCGATCTCGGCCAGCCCTTCCTTGCCCGTCACCCATCCAATCGCGAAAGAGCCTACAAGCAGCACAATCGATCCGTTCAGCATGATCTCTCGCATAAGCGCGCCGTCCATGCTGCGACTGTCCCCACCGCTGCGCGAAATCAGCCAAAGAGCCGA
>CALHHY010000139.1 GCA_938030665.1 uncultured Litoreibacter sp.
GTGCTGGACATGGCCAGCGACATCAAGGCAGCGGCGCGCCGGTTCGGGTTCCGCCGTCAGACCAACCGCCACCCGGTGGAGGATATTGACGACCCCAAGATCGCCGTCGCAGGTGTTGCTGTCAGCTTTTACGAGCTTGGCGACTTCCCAACCGCAGACCAGCGCCACGCGCTACAGGAGACTCTGAAAGCCGATTACGGGCTCAACGCCGCTGACGCGGATGAACTGACCGTGCTGGGCCGCTGGATGATGACCCAATGCGGCGGGCCGCAGCAGGGGATCGACCGGCTTTCGCGCAAGCTCTACAAACTGGACGGCGCGGCCTCTTTCGGGCCGCTGATGGGGGCGGTGAAAGCCGTCGCGGAAAATGGCGACCGGCCATTGAACAGCCAGCAGAAATCGGCAATCGAAGACATCAAGACGGCTTTTCGCATCACCGGGTAAGGCCAGTGGCTGGCCGCACCACCGGGCGCACCGATGACAGCTCCCGACAATAGGTTTGCCGGCGCGTGTAAGCCGCCATTTGCTGGCGTTTGGCCCGCTTTGTCATCGGCCCCCAATCCGCGCCAACCCCGGCGGAGCGTCCGTCGCGCAACGCCACAACGCCGTCACGGGCGACGGTAAACGCCATAATCCGCACCGCGCAGCTGAGATTGGAGGCCCCGTGGCGCAGCGCCTCCCCGGTCTGCGCCCGGCAGCCATAGCCGCGTGCGGTCGCCGGCAGGATTTGTGTGAGCCCATACCACCGCCCGCCGCCGCCCACAGCGCGGGGCCGGTAGGTGCTTTCATGCCGCACCAGCGCCGAGATCAGCCCGGTCCAGAAGGCCGCGCGCTGTGTCGGGCCGTTCTGCGCATAGGCCGGGCACCAGGCGTCAATGTCGTCCGGCACCGTTTCGATCAGCGGAGCCCCATGGCCCCGGATGGCGGCCATCGTGCTACGCGTCCAGAGCCGACCCTTGGGATGAAAATCCCACGCCGCACGGGGCTGATATCCGGGGCGCTGCTGCGGTCGGAGGCTGATGGGTTGGGCGTTTGGAAGGGGCACGGGGGCCACCCCCTCCTGCGCCAGGGCGGGCGACGTGACCAAAAAGAAAGCCGCGAGTAGGACGGCGAGAAACCAGGGCATGGGCACCATGACAGCAGCAACGCCACCCTCGCGCAACAGGGTTTCGCCAATTCGCGGCCCCTCAGCACAGGGCCGCGTACCCTGCCCCTTCGTTCAATTAACTTGGAGATCCTGCGGTCTTGATCAATAGTGCCGACATTGCTGCTGTTTCTTCTTACGATCAAAGGTCACATTCATGACCACGTCCGCCTCCCCGCGCACCGCCCCGATCTACAGCCGCGCCGGCGTAGACTTCCTGCTGACCACCCGCCTGCCGGAGCCGCAGGACCGGTTCGTCTTCGCCTCCGTCGACTCGCGGTTCAACGGGGGGCAACTTGTCACCAAAGTCGCCGAAAGCATCGACATTGCGCTGCCAAGTGTGCCGCCGCCAAGCGGGCAGTTCCTCAGACTCGTTCACCGCGACGGACACCAGAGCCTCGGCCTGATCCAGACCGTCAGTGCGGATGCAATGCCCGGGCAGAACCTCAGCCGGAACCTGAAAGGCTATCTGCGCGCCCACCCGATTGCGGGTCACACGAGCTGGATTCCGTTCATGGCGACGGGCTCGGGCGGGTTGTCGTTCATTGCCGCCGCCGAGCTCATCCTCGATGCGCTGATCGGCGCGCTCTACCCCGACGCCTATGGCAGCGATAGGGCAACGACGATCATGCTGGCGGCGCCCGCGGCGGAGGGGGCGGATTTCTTCGACAACCTGCGCGACAGCTGCGAGGCCTATCTGCGCGAACATGTACCCGGCCCCGCTGACCGCAAGCCGGGCCAGCCGGAGCCCCGCCGCGCCACGGGCACGCAGCTCAACGATGACCACCCGGTGGAGACGGTCGCGGGTGACCTGCTGGGGCGCAAGGCCATCGGGCAGGCCATCGCCACCAACCTGCGCCAATCCTGGAAAGCGGAAGGCGGGCAGGACCGGCCCTTTATCGTGCATCTTTCAGGCCGGTGGGGATCGGGCAAATCGACGGTGCTGAATTTTCTGGAGCATTACCTGACCTCCCCCAGTGAGGCGGACAGGGCCGACCCCCGCAGCAACGACGCCGAGTGGATCATCGTCAAATATAACGCCTGGCAGCAGCAATCCGATGGCCGGGCCTGGTGGTCGCTGCTTAACGCCGTGGCGGGCGAGGCCCCGAAAGACCTGCCCTTCCTTAGCCGCTGGTGGTTCCGGCTGATGGACAGACGCTGGCGGGTGACCGCGCAGTACAAAACCCTGATCTACGGCACAGTCGCGCTGCTGTTGACAGCCCTTTTCTTCGCCCTCAGCGACAGCGAGCCCGCCAATGACCTGCCGCCCGGCGCCACCCGCACCGTGACGGAGATCAGGGAGGGGACCGTGCCCGAAATTACTGAGGACGGCGCCATCCGCCCCGCCGGCCGTATGGTTGAACGGCTCGAAACGATTGAGCGCGGCACCGCGGCGAAAACCGTCTGGGAACGGATTGTGGACCTGAAAGAGCTGATCGCCATCGGGCTTGCGGTGCTGACGGCCTTTGGCGGCTTCTTCGTCCGCCGCCAGAAAACCGAAGCCATGCTGAAAGACCTGTCGCTGGACCCCACGGCCCCGCTCCGCCGGCGCTATGCCGCAATGATCCGCCAGCTCAAACGCCCGGTCGCCGTGTTCATAGACGATGTCGACCGCTGCGATGCGGGCTTCGTCGTGGAAATCCTGCAGGCCGCGCAGAACGTCTATTCCGACGTGCCGGTGCTTTATGTGATCTCTTCAGACAAGGACTGGATCGTCTCGGCCTATGAACAGCGATACGCGGAATTTGCGGGACAGGTCGCGCGTCCGGGCCGGCCTTTGGGGCATCTGTTTGTGGAGAAAATCTTCCAGCTTTCCGTTCATATCCCTGACCTTGGCGCGTCAGAGCGGGACGCCTATCTGCACCGCCTTGTCGGCGCGCAGGCCAACCAAACCTCGGAGGAGGCGACGGAGACACTGCGCAGCTTTGACAGCGAACTGTCAGAGGCCGGCGGCGATATCGAGAAGATACGCTCCGCCTACCGCAAGGTCGGCAATCTGGCCATTGCCCCCGAAGCCCAGGCCCGCGCCTTCCAGGCGGTGCAATCGGCCGATGCGGAGGCGCAGCTGACCCACTACCTTGAGGACTACAAGCACCTGATGGACCCAAACCCGCGCGCCATGAAGCGGGTCGTTAACGCCTTCCAGTTCCTGCAGGGCTACGCCTTTCTGGCCAATAAGGACGTGCGGGTGCAGGCGCTGATCCTGTGGGTCATTCTTGATCTGCGCTTCCCGCAGGTTACGCGCAGGTTGCATCGTAACCCGCTGGAATGGGACGAGGCGGATATGGAGAAATATTACAGCAGCGACGTCATCAAAACCATTCTCGACCAGCTGAGCGTGGAAGAGATTGAAACCCTGCGCAGCTTTGGCTAGGTCAGGACGATCCATCCAAGTTGCAAGGGCCGCGCCATGCTTGATCTGACCTACGAGACCCCGAAACCCAAAGTGATTGCCGGCGCCAAGCAGGATTGGGAGCTGGTGATCGGCCTTGAGGTCCACGCGCAGGTCGCCACCAACGCCAAGCTGTTTTCAGGCGCCTCGACCCAGTTCGGGGCGGAGCCCAATTCCAACGTGGCCTTCGTTGACGCCGGCATGCCCGGCATGCTGCCCGTCATCAATGAGGCCTGCGTGGCGCAGGCCGTGCGCACCGGGCTGGGACTGAAGGCCGATATCAACCTCTATTCGGCCTTTGACCGGAAAAACTATTTTTACCCCGATCTGCCCCAAGGCTACCAGATCAGCCAGCTTTATCACCCTATCGTGGGAGAGGGCGAAGTGCTGGTCGATATGGAGCCGGGCGTCGCCCGTGTCGTCCGTATCGAGCGTATCCATTTGGAACAGGACGCGGGAAAATCGATCCATGACATGGACCCGACCATGTCTTTTGTCGATCTCAATCGCACTGGCGTCGCGCTGATGGAGATCGTCTCCCGCCCCGATATCCGTGGCCCGGAAGAGGCCGCTGCCTATGTCTCCAAGCTGCGCCAGATCATGCGCTACTTGGGCACTTGTGATGGCAACATGCAAAACGGCAACCTGCGGGCAGATGTGAACGTCTCCATCTGCCTGTCCGGGGCCTATGAGAAGTATCAGGAGACGCAGGATTTCTCCCATCTTGGCACGCGCTGCGAGATCAAGAACATGAACTCCCTGCGCTTCATCCAGCAGGCCATCGATGTTGAGGCCAAACGCCAGATCGCCATTGTCGAGGCGGGCGGCGAGGTTGTGCAGGAAACCCGGCTCTACGACCCCGATAAGGGCGAAACCCGGTCGATGCGCTCCAAGGAAGAGGCGCATGATTATCGCTACTTCCCCTGCCCCGACCTGCTGCCCTTGGAGATCGAGCAGGCCTGGGTCGATGATATCGCCGCCTCCCTGCCCGAGCTGCCCGACGAGAAACGCGCGCGGTTCATGGGCGATTTCGGCCTGTCGGAATATGACGCCTCGGTGCTGACCGCAGACACGACCAACGCCGCCTATTTCGAACAGGTCGCCGAAGGCCGCGACGGCAAGCTCGCCGCCAACTGGGTCATCAACGAGCTGTTCGGGCGGCTCAAGAAGGACGATGATAAACCCATCACCGACAGCCCCGTGACGCCCGCGCAGCTGGGCGGCATCATCGACCTGATCACCAGCGACGCGATCTCAGGCAAGATCGCCAAGGATGTGTTCGAGATCGTCTATACCGAAGGCGGCGACCCGGCGAAGATCGTCGAGGCCCGTGGCATGAAGCAGGTCACAGACACGGGCGCCATCGAGGCCGCCGTGGACCAGATTATCGCGGCCAACCCAGCGCAGGTCGCGAAGGCGAAGGAAAACCCCAAGCTTGCCGGCTGGTTTGTGGGTCAGGTGATGAAAGCCACGGGCGGCAAGGCCAACCCCAAAGCCGTGAACGAGCTGGTCGCTAAGAAGCTGGCTGGCTGACCGGGGACCGTCGGGACACGTTCTGACCCGATTCACCCACATGATCAAAGCAAAGGCACCGCATCCCGCGGTGCCTTTTTTGCGTTTAAGACCACTTGAATCCGTTATTCCGTTAGGCCGCTGTGAGAAATCAAACTCACGCGTGAGTTTGGTGTGAAAACGGCGCGCCGGCGCTGGATCTGTGACGCGGACCGCGGCAACACTGCCGCAAGGTCAAGTAACGAGTGTGAAGGTTCTTTCGATGTTGAACATGCTGCAAACCGCCTACCCGCATCTCGACATGCATATGGTTCTGCAAATTTGCGGGCTGCTGGGGTTTCTGTCCTATATGGGCGGCTTTGCGGCGCTGCAATTCGGGCTGCTGGATGGCAACGGACCCGTCTACGCGCTGACAAATGTGGTAGGCGCGATGCTGGTTCTGGTGTCGCTGGTCTCCGCCTTTAACCTGGCGTCGATGCTGATCCAGGTCAGCTGGATCGTCATCGGGTCCTTCGGCATCTGGCGCTGCCTGCGCGCGCGCCGCAACGAACAGGCCTCCGCGATCTTCCTGCGCGGACGCTAGCGAGAGCGGGGCACGGCCCCTCCCAACCGTGCCCCGTTTTTGTCATTCCAGGCAGACGCCCCGGCGGTAGCTGCCAACCTCGCGGATCACCCGATCCTTTGGCGGCTCGACCCGCAGCCCCGATAATTCCGAGGCGACAACCCGCGTGATCAGCCCCGTCAGCCGCGTCACCTGATAGCAGGCAATCGCGGGTTCGCCGTGGGTCGCACCTACCCCGCTGTCATCGGTCAGAAACATGTATCGCCCGCCTGTCGCCGCAGCGCCTTGGCGCATCAGAAACTCCAGTTCCTGTTCAACACCACTGGCAGCCAGATTGTGGATTTGGATACCCTGCCCTGACGCATCCGCCATCGCATTGTAATAGGTGTCGATCTGGTCAAATTCCGGCGGCTCGTCGCCAATCTGAATGATTAGCCGCTCCCCTTTGCCGCGCCGCCATTTCATGTCCACCGCCGACCGTAAGGCCCGCGCGACATATTCTGCCGACCCCGAGCCACCATCCGGATTTTGAGCGCGGACCCATTCGCGAAACGTCCCCGCATTCTTTGTAAAACCGTAGTTGCGGACGGAAAAAACGTCGGATTTCGCCTTGTAGGACACAAACCCCAGCCGGACATCTACCCCCGGCGCAAGCTGCTTCGCGTTGGACACAAGCGCGTGAACTTCTTGGCTGAGCCAAGCAAGCTCATCCATCATGCTGCTTGTGGTATCGAGAACGAAAACAAGGTCCAGAAAATCCGGCCGCCATTGGTGATCATCTGCAATCACGATCCGTTGGCGGTCACTTCCACGTCGCACCTTATACGTTGCCGGTTCCGCCCCACCTTCGGGGAAGGCACGAAGCTCAAGCCTTTTGGGCGGTCTTTTCGCGACGAGGTCCGGAAAGACTGAAACCATCCCGTCTACCCCTGAATAGCCGCTATAGATCGCATCAGACGCCCCTGGCGCGCGCAATGTCACCCTGACGCCGGGGGCGGGTTGGCCTGACGGACCTACAAGTTGGGCCAATATGGGTTGGCCTAACCGCGCGGTCGGTATGTCGAAGCCTCGCGATACCATGCCGGCATATCTCTCGAACTGATCGAAGTTGAGCGCATCATCGATGTCACCGGCGGTAACAACGCCGGGTCTCGGTCGTTCAACTTGTGCCGTTGCAGCTCCTGAAAGGTCTTGCGCGCTTGCTATGAGGCCGTCGGCGACAACCACCGGCTCTACAACGGTCGTGTTATGTCCGTCGCCTTGATGACCCGGTGGGATGTCGCACCCCAGAAGTACAAATCCCGAAACTGTAAAGATGGCTGCGTTGCGGGCAAAGTGACTCCAAATTGTTGGCTGCATTGCTATCTGCCTTTCTGTAATATGTACAATTTGCACATATTTATATTTCTTGCATTCGTCAATTAAAATGTGCAATTTACACATATGACTTCCCTGCTCGACTCCCTTCTTGCCCCCCTCGCAAAACTGCTGGTAGCGCGCGGCATCCTGTTTCCGGAAATGGCGGAGCGGCTGAAGGCGCACTATGTCGACGCGGCGCCAGGGCTGGGGACTGAGAAAATCACCGACAGCCGGCTATCGGTTCTGACCGGGCTACAGCGTCGCGACATTGTCCGGCTGCGCAATGCACCCCCGCCGGAAGAGCGGGTCAACCACCTCAGCACATTGGTCGCGCGCTGGCAGACCGACGCGCGGTACAAAGGTGCGCCATTGCGCCGTCGTGGTGACGCCCCCTCCTTTGAAGCGCTGGCCAATGAGATCAGAAAGGACATCCATCCAAGAACAATGCTTGACACATTGATCGCTTCGGGAACGGTGGCTGTGTCCGACGACGGCGAGACCGCAACGCTTTTGCGAAGCTCGTACCAACCGTTGGCGGGGTCTGAGGATCAGCTCGCCTATTTGGCCGACAGTATTGGCGACCACTTTCAGGTCGCGATTGACAACGTGCTGGGCACCGGCCCTGCTCGATTTGAGCGGTCAGTCCACTATTCCGGCCTCACGAAGGACCAGATAACAGCGCTAGAGAAGCGACATGAAGAGGGTCAGATGGCCCTTTTTCAGGAACTCTCACAGCTCGCCGCTCAGATGAAAGCCGAGGCCGGAGCAGGCGCAGATAGCCGCTTTCGGGCCGGCGCCTATTTCCATGCAGCGGAAGACCTGAACAAATGACATTCCGACCCCGCCTAGCCCTGCTTGCTGTCATATTACTTGCCGCCTGCGCAGCACCGCCGGAGCCGGAGCCGGTGGTCGACGATGCGCCCCTTATCCTCGACACACCACTGGAGGGCCGCGAATGCACATCCGGCGATGGCATCGGGGGTACGGGTTGCCCACAAGTTTTCTGACCCACCCTGGTAGTGGGTCACTTTGAAATTAGATAGTTTGCACCCTCGCGCGCGCGTGACTATCTTAAGGGCATGACGGATAAACCCAAGAGACCCCGTGACGCAAACCAGCTTGCCAAGTTCATTGTTGACATGGCGACAGAGGATGAAGCGCCTGTGTATGAGCCTGACACGTCAGGGCAGCGCAAGGGTGGTCTCAAGGGCGGAAAGGTGAGGGCCGAAAAGCTTTCGCCGGACGAGCGGGCTGAGATAGCAGAAAAGGCTGCCGCCGCGCGCTGGCAGGACAAGAAGTGACAGCAGAAATTGCAATTTTGAACAAGTCAGCTGTGGTTTTAGCTGCAGACAGCGCGGTCACGATTGGCTCAGGCGGCAATGCCAAAATATTCAATACCGCCAACAAGATATTCGAAATATCTGACGACAACCCAATAGCACTGATGGTTTTCAACAGGCTGGACTTTATGGACCTACCAATAGAAGTGCTTGCCAAGGAATATCGGCGAGTTCGCAGTGGTTCATCGTTCTCGACCGTAAGTGCGTGCAAACAAGATTTTTTGCGCTTCTTGTCAAGCGAAGTAGCGATTTCTGATCGCGACAGAAAGAACAACTTCGCAACCGTCTGCTTTGACACGATGGGGCAGATAAGTGTTCGGTTTCAAGAGGCTCTAGATGATCACATCCGGCAAACAAGGAAGGTTCTGGTTAGCAAATTCAATGGCATTTTGAAAAGCGTAGTCGAGTCCGAAATTGCTATGCTCGAAAGCCTTCCCAAGGCTGATGGCTTCGGGAAGGTCGGACTATCAGACGAGTATAAGAATATTGTTAACTCATTTCATTCTAGGTTTTTTCCGACGATGCAGGTTAACCAAATCTGCACTAAGTTGCTGCACAAACTGATGTCGTTGAAAGTCTCTCAAACAAAGCTTTCAGGACTGCTCACCGGGATGGTCTTTGCGGGCTTTGGAGACGATGAGCTTTGTCCAACGCTTGAGCACATTGAAATGGACGGTATCTTAGATAATAAGCTTAAGGTCGTTGATGTGAAAACGGTTGATATCGACCGGGCTGGTCCAGCTGGAGACATTATTGGCTTTGCCCAAGACGATATGGTTCAGAGTTTTGTCAACGGAGTGGACCCGTCTTTGAGGCGGTACTCACAAACGCTAGTACAAGAAGCGATTGTGGAGTCAGCGCGACTCGTACTGTCACCAATAATTAAAGATGCGCAAAAGCTTGAAGCGGCAATGGTCGCTTTACAACCTGACTTCGAGAATCTTAGTGACGGGCTGAAAACCAAGCGCGATAACTATACACGCGATTATTATACACAAGAAGTACAAGATATGGTACGATTGATGCCCAAGGAAGAAATGGCAAACCTTGCAGAATCTTTGATCGACATCACAAGCCTTAAGCGTAAAGTTACACGTGATAGGGAAACAGTAGGGGGAGAGGTTGACGTGGCAGTTATTTCGAAATCTGAGGGTATGGTCTGGGTCAAGAGAAAGCACTACTTCCCCTCAGAACTCAACGGTAGGTTCCAGGCAAGAGCGGCGAAAAGATGAACCTTTTGAATAAAATAGAAGCTGACCGAGAGCACAACAGGTTCCTAGTTTACATCACTGAGCGTAGAGACAGCCCTTCTACGGTTGCATCTCGGGATGTTGAGGAGGTTACTGAGGCGCTTCGGCAGCAGTTTGCAGAGAAAGTGCGCAAAATTACCGAGTCTCTTGAGGACCATTAGCTCTTGATTGCTTGACTATTGGTCATTTTGAATTTATGTTGAGTTTATGAGAAAACTCGACAGCAAATCCCGCGCCCTGATCATCCGCCTTCTGGTGGAAGGCAACTCCATCCGCGCCACCTCGCGCATTGCTGACGTGTCCAAGAACACTGTCGCAAAGTTGCTTGAGGATGCAGGCAAGGCGTGCGCTGCTTACCACGATGAGAACGTGAAGAATGTGGACGCAAAGCATGTGCAGGCCGATGAAATTTGGGCGTTCTGCTACGCCAAGGCAAAGAATGTGGACGCCGCAAAGGCCGCACCTTCTGACGCTGGCGACATCTGGACGTGGACCGCACTGGATCGCGATAGCAAGCTGATGATCAGCTACACTGTTGGCGACCGCTCACAGGCCACCGCGCGCGAGTTCATGTTTGATCTGGCGTCACGCCTTGCGGGTCGCATCCAGCTGACCACAGACGGCCACGGTGGCTACCTCAAGGCTGTCACAGACGCCTTCGCTGGTGAAGTCGACTATGCAATGCTGATCAAGCAGTATGGCGATCCTACAGGCCAGAAAGGCCATGAGCGCAAGTATTCACCAGCCGAATGCACAGGCACAAAGAAAGAAGCGATCTTTGGCAAGCCTGAAATGGATCAGGTTGGCACATCACAAGTAGAGCGCCAGAACCTCACAATGCGGATGGGTATGCGTCGCTTCACGCGCCTAACAAACGCCTTTTCTAAGAAGGCTGAGAACCACGCCTATGCGGTTGCTCTGCACTTCATGCACTACAACTTTGTGCGCACACACAAGACGCTGCGCATGACACCTGCAATGGCTGCTGGCCTTGTAGATACCCCTTGGGAAGTTGAGGATATCGTTAAGATGGTAGAGAAAGCAGAGGACGCCGCGCCTAAGAAACGTGGCCCCTATAAACCTCGCGCGAAAAAAGATATTTCAAAGTGACCCACTACCCCCACCCTCACCATACTTGATCCGCTTCCCACCCGGTGGTAGTCACCGCGCCTGAACACTCCGGGGAGAGGGCCGATGGCCGTTTATGAATACCGTGCAATGCCTGCGCCGCGCAAAGGCAAGGCGGGCAAGGGCGTCAAGGGCTCAGCCGCGAAGCTGGCCAACGCCATCAGCGAGCTGATGAACGAGATGGCCGCCGACGGCTGGGAATATCTGCGCGCCGACACCCTGCCCTGCGAGGAACGTCAGGGGCTGACCTCAAAGACGGTCAAATACCACTCCATGCTCGTGTTCCGCCGGGCCACCGGGGCCGTCGAAGCGCAAGAGGAGCCACTGGCCATCGAGCATCACGAACCGGAGTCCGAGCACGAGCCACAGCAAGACATGGTGGACGAGGGCTACGATGACGAAGTGGAAGAGACCACCGCCAGCGACGTAATCGATAACCGCCTTCGCGCGATCCGCGAAAGCGTCGACTAGCCGGCCGGCAGGGTCAAACCACCCCTAGCTTTCGGAAATATCAAGCGCCAGCGCGTGGATGCGCGCGATGATGTCGGGACCAATCGCGGCATGAACCGCCCGGTGTCGTGCCAGCCGTGACATGCCAGCAAAGCGCTCAGACGCAATGCGGACGTTCCAATGGCTTTCGCCGCCCTCCTGAAAACCGCTATGGCCGCGATGCGCCTCGCTGTCATCGACAACCTCCAGAAGGCCCGGTGAAAATGCTGCACGCAGCTTTTCCTCGATTTCTGCACCTATCCCCATCTTTTGTCCCATTTTGCTCTTCACCTCGCTGGCAAAAACCCTAAACTCTGGCGCTCCATTGCGAAAGGCATGTTCATGGCGCGCGCCCCGTTTGACCCATTTGAATTCGATATTTCGGTTTCCACAGACAAGAAAAAGCGCGCCCGTGGCAGGCGAGGCATGTCGGGGGCTGTCGAGACCTCCCAACGGGTCTGCGAGGCGCCCGATTGCGAAGAGGCCGGCAAATACCGCGCGCCCAAAAGCCCTGACGTACTGGATGACTATTACTGGTTCTGCAAAGGCCATGCCCGCGAGTACAACCTGAAGTGGAATTTCTTCGAGACCCACACCCAGGAGGAGATGGAGCGGCAGATGTCCTCCGACAAGGTATGGGAGCGGCCGACCAAACCCATGAAAAAGGGGGAGGAGCAGCGCGCCTGGTCCCGCCTTGGCATCGACGACCCGATGGCCGTGCTTGGCGAGAATGCGACACGCAACCCGGGCCGCAACGGCGGCAATGCCAGCCGCAAGCTGCCGCCCACGGAGCGGCAGGCACTGGAAATCCTCGACGGCAAGCCCGACATGACCAAGAAGGAGCTGCGCAAGCTCTACAAGGCGCTGATCAAGGTGCTGCACCCGGATATGAATGGCGGCAACCGGGCGGATGAGGACCAGCTGCAACAGGTGGTCTGGGCCTGGGACCAGATCAAGGACAGCCGCAGTTTTGCTGATTAAAGCAGCCGGGGTCATGGCGACAAAGCTCAATTTTGGGCATTTCGCGCCTTGGGTCGAATTGTCGGACGCATAGGCCAAAAACGTGGCGTTGAATTGCCGCGCTTCCCCTTGCCCTTATGCGCGATATGTTGCATCCCGGCCCAGATCACAGAAGGACACGCATATGGCGGATGGCAGCATTGATTTGAACGCAAAACCGACCGAGGAACTCTCGGTCCGTGAAGTGTTTGGCGTCGACAGCGACATGAAGGTCAAGGGCTTTGCCGACCGCTCCGACCGGGTGCCTGAGATCGATTCTACCTACAAGTTTGACCCGGACACGACGCTCGCGATCCTGGCAGGCTTCAACTGGAACCGCCGCGTGATGATCCAGGGCTATCACGGCACCGGCAAGTCCACCCATATCGAACAGGTCGCCGCCCGGCTGAACTGGCCTTGCGTGCGGGTGAACCTCGACAGCCACATCTCCCGCATCGACCTGATCGGCAAGGACGCGATCAAGCTGAAAGATGGCGTGCAGGTCACCGAGTTTCAGGAAGGCATCCTGCCCTGGGCCTTGCGCACCCCGACCGCGATTGTGTTTGACGAATATGATGCGGGCCGCGCCGACGTGATGTTCGTCATCCAGCGGGTGCTGGAAGTTGACGGCAAGCTGACGCTGCTGGACCAGAACAAGGTAATCGAGCCGCACCCCTATTTCCGCATTTTCGCGACAGCCAACACGGTTGGACTTGGCGACACGACGGGCCTTTATCACGGCACCCAGCAGATCAACCAGGGCCAGATGGACCGGTGGTCGCTGGTGACCACGCTGAACTACCTCAGCCATGATGCGGAAGCCGCGATCGTGCTGGCCAAGAACCCGAATTTCAACACTGAGGCCGGGCGCAAGACCATCGGCCAGATGGTGACGGTCGCGGATCTGACGCGCACCGCCTTCATGAACGGCGATCTGTCAACGCTCATGTCGCCGCGCACGGTGATTGCCTGGGCGCAGAACACCATGATCTTCAACGATGTGGGCTACGCCTTCCGCACCTCCTTCCTCAACAAATGTGACGAGCTGGAGCGCGAAACGGTGGCCGAGTTCTACCAGCGCTGTTTTGACGAGGAATTGCCCGAAAGCGCGGCCTCGATCAGCCTGGGCTGACCTGCCACCCAAGACGTTGCTGACCAGCTGCCCCCTCGCTTCGGGGCGGCCATAAGCCCTCCGAAACGTCGAATTCACAGAAATTCTGTAACTTCGCCCAAAAATTGTCCAAATGCCTCGGCTACCAAAAGGGGGCATTTTGGTGCAAGGGCGAAAGGGTGACGCAATGAAAATGGTAATTGGAGCTGAGCTTCCTGAGGATTACGAGCCGCAACATGCGGATTTGGCCGCGGCGGCGGGCTCGTTGATGGCGCATGCCTTGTTGCCGGTCTTTGCAGATGCCATGGGCGAGGACCTCGCCAAGGCCAATGTCGAAGGGATCGTGACCGAGCTTGCGTATCTGTTCGACGAAGGCGCGATTGAGATTGGCGGGAAGACCTACCGCCCCCGGCTGGCCTTTATTGACGACGCAGGCCAGACCTTGCCGGGCCTCGCAGCGCTTGAAAACTTCAACGAGCTGGCGACACAGCCTTTCGACATCGACCCTGAGGCGAAGATCAGCTTCCAGCAGGACGAATTCGACGACGAGACGTAGGCCCGACCGGCGCAAAGAAGTCAGCGCCCCCCTCAATTATTTGGCCCCATGAAACGCCCGCCCTGCCCCGTCGTAGCGCGGGCGTTTTGCCTTGCGATATCCTTGCCTGACGCCCCGCCAAATTTGCAGAAAATTTGACAAAATCTTTTCATACCGCACAATAATTGGGCCATAATCTAGTGCTATGTTAGAATAATGAGCAGTATAAAAACCCTGATCTTCTGCGCCCTTCTAAGCGCACCCGCAGCGACCTTTGCAACGGCGCTGCCCTTCTCCCCTTCTGAGCGCGCCTATATGTTTGCCAATTGCGCAGGCAGGCTTGCCGCGCTGGAAGAACATCAACGCATGTTTGACGGCCCGGCGTCCGAACAGACGCAAAAGGTCGTCCGTCAGTTCGAGGCGCTGATCGAGGCGGTCATGCCCGATGCAATCGCCTATGGCATGCCGGGCCGGCAGGTCTGGTCCTGGCGCATCAACGCAAAACAGGCGCAATCTGCCCTGCTGCAACGGGCGACCTTCAGCCAGGATGCCCGTATGATCACGCGCGCCAAAGCAGCCGCGGAAGACCATATCGCGACCTGCCGGGCTTTGGTACTGGGCGCATAAACCGCAGGCTTTCCCATGGTCTTTGGCGCAGTTTGGCCCTAGGTTGCGGCCAGACCATGGAAGTGCTGCGCGATGACCAAAAACGACAACCCCGCTGACCCGTTCAAAAAGGCTCTGGCTGAGGCGACGAAGACGCTGGCCAATGATCCGGATCTGGGCGTCAGCTACTCCGTCGACCCGCCGGGGATGACGAATGATCAGGTGCGCCTGCCGCAAGTCACCCGCCGCATGACCCGCGACGAGGTATTGCTGGCGCGCGGCACGGCCGACGCCTATGCGCTGCGGCGCCGGTTCCACAACCCGGCCACCGCCAACAAATACCTGCCGCAAGGCAACATGGCACGTGATCTTTACGACGCGATGGAGACTGCCCGCTGCGAGGCCATGGGCGCCCGCACGATGCCTGGCACCGCCGGAAATATCGACGCCAGGATCAGCCATGAGGCGGAACGGAAGGGCTACGGCCAAATCACCGAACCCGGCCAGGCCCCCCTGTCCGTGGCCGCCGGCTATCTGATCCGTCATCTGGCCACCGGGCGCGATCTGCCACCTGCCGCAGATAACGTGATGGGGTTGTGGAAGGACTTCATCGAAGGGGCCGCTGGCGGCACGTTGGACAACCTTCTGGACGTGCTCGCCGATCAGCGCGCCTTCGCCAAATTTGCGCGTCAGATTATCGACGATCTGGGTTATGGCGACCAGCTGGGTGACGACCCGGATGATATTAGCGAGGATCAGGAAGACGAGGCCGACCCCGACGAGGATCAAGCCGAGCAGGACGATGACGCGAACGCCGACAAAGAAGACAATTCCGAAGATGCCGAAGCCGCGCCTGAACAAAGCCAGGACGAGCAGCAAGATGCAAGCCAGGCCACCGTACAGCTGGACGACATGGCTGATGCCGAAATGGGCGACGAGGCTGAAATGCCTGAAGGCGAGGCCCCGACCGACCCGCCACCCCCTCCGCCCCATTCGGAAGCCGATGCGAACTATGTCGTTTATTCTACTGAATTCGATGAAGAAATCCGCGCCGAGGACCTAGCCGAACCCGCCGAATTGGAACGCCTGCGCGCCTATCTTGACCAACAGTTGGAGCCCCTGAAAGGCGCCGTTTCCCGGCTGGCCAACAAGCTGCAACGCCGCCTACAAGCGCAGCAGAACCGGTCTTGGGAATTCGACCTGGAGGAAGGCATTCTGGACGCAGGCCGCCTTGCCCGCGTGGTCGCCAACCCCACAACGCCGCTGAGCTTCAAGGTCGAAAAGGATACGGAGTTCCGCGACACCTGCGTGACATTGCTGCTGGATAATTCCGGCTCGATGCGGGGGCGTCCGATCTCTATCGCTGCGATTTGCGCCGATGTTCTGGCCCGCACGCTGGAGCGTTGCCAGGTCAAGACTGAAATTTTGGGCTTCACGACCCGCGCCTGGAAAGGCGGCCAAAGCCGGGAGAATTGGCTAAACGATGGCCGCGCGCAGCAGCCCGGACGCCTCAATGATTTGCGCCACATCATCTATAAATCCGCGGACGCCCCTTGGCGCCGGACGCGGCCCAATCTTGGTCTGATGATGAAAGAGGGGCTGCTGAAGGAGAACATCGACGGCGAGGCGCTGGAATGGGCGCATCGGCGGATGATCGGTCGCCCTGAAAGCCGGAAGGTGCTTATGGTGATCTCTGACGGGGCACCGGTGGACGATTCAACTTTGTCCGTTAACCCCGCGAATTACCTTGAAAAACACCTCCGCGACGTGATCGCCATGGTGGAGAAACGCCGCGCGGTGGAGCTGATCGCCATCGGCATCGGTCATGACGTGACGCGCTATTACGACCGCGCCGTCACCATCACGGATGTGGAGCAGTTGGCCGGTGCCATGACCGAACAACTTGCCGCCTTGTTTGACAGCGACCCACGCGCCCGCGCCCGGATCATGGGCATGAAGCGCGCCAGCTAAGTCAGCTCTACCACGTAAAAAAAAATGGCGGGCCCGCCGAAGCAGGCCCGCGCATCCAAAACCGATAATCTGCCGCCATACCAAGGGGTGAGGGAAGCGACAGATCAGGTTTGCTTAGAAGCTGAACGTGATCGACGCCCCGATCCGGTCTGCGTCGAAGGTGCTCCCATCCGAGGTTGTCCGCTCCCCATGGATGTATTCACCGGCAATCGTCAGACGATCGGTCGGATTCCAGAAGGCGTTGACGTGGATCGTTTCCAGTTCTTGAACATCGATGGTGGACGTGAAATCGCCAGGAAGCACGTCAGGGAAGAAGGCAAGATCATAGTCTTCCCTACCATAGGCAATACCGACACTGAGGGTATCGCTGAGCGCTTGGCGATATTCGAGGGTAAAGCCAGTCGCATCATTCGTTTGACCATCGACGATCTGAGCACCGCCGCCAATCAGAAGATTACCAATAGCTTCGCCCGTGACATACGTCGCGGAGAACGTGCCGCCATCCCATGGGCTGATCGAACCAGATAGCGTTATGCCGTTCGTGTCGAATTCTTCCCCGCCGGAATCTACCCTACCAACGAGGCCAGCAGCACGGACCGACCACTTATCTGTCCCGTAGAATGCGGCAGCCGTTAAGACCGGATCGCTTGACCCTCCGGCCGCCTCCTCAATGGAGCCGGACAGAACTAACCCATTGCCACTGTTCCAAGTATACCGGATCTGCGGAACGCGGGCGAAAGTAATCCCTACCGGTCCATTAAAGTCAGCGGTTGTTGGATAATGGACCAACGGCATGAAGTTGGTCCAGAACTGACCAAACAACCATTGATCGCCAATGGTGACGTTGGCATGGCGCAAACGAAGCTGTGGTGATGTCGTTGTGTCACTGCCGCTGAACAGATCAAATTCTAGCTGTGTGCCGACCTCACCAATCTGGGTTGGTGTCGTTGAACGGAACCCAAGACGTGATACCCGCACGCTTGTTTCGAATTCTCCATCGGTATCAAAACCAGCGACTTCCCCGTCGATCCCGAGTTCACCGATACGGGTCGGACGTGTCAGATCGCCTTGGGCGAAGTCGAAATCATAAAACGTCTCGAACCGGGCGAATCCGTAGATCTCGATCTGGGTCTCGCCCAGGCCGAAGGACAGGTTCGGGCCGCCAGCTGTGTTGGCCGGTCGGGCCTCCAGATCGGCGATGCGTCGTTCAAGCTCAGCAATCCGTGTCTCTGCATCCTGCGCGAAAGCCGGGGCTCCAAACCCGGCGGCAAGTGCAAGAACGGCTGCCCCCCCAGTGAGGTAACGTTTCATGGTTTCTCTCCTCTATCAC
>CALHHY010000140.1 GCA_938030665.1 uncultured Litoreibacter sp.
GCCACAACGACCAAACCCGGCTCCGCGACGACCCCGTTTTTCGGAATCGAGCCGGTTATTCTGGAGCCAACCACCGGGGCCGAGATCGACAGCACCGAGGCCGAAGGCGTGCTCTGCATCAAAGATAGCTGGCCCGCGCAAATGCGCACGGTTTACGGCGACCATGACCGCTTCATGCAGACCTATTTCAGCGATTACAAAGGCTATTACTTCACCGGTGATGGCTGCAAACGCGACGCGGATGGCTATTACTGGATCACCGGCCGCGTCGATGACGTGATCAACGTGTCTGGCCACCGGATGGGCACGGCGGAGGTTGAAAGCTCGCTCGTGGCGCATCCGAAAGTCTCCGAATCTGCCGTGGTGGGCTACCCGCATGACATCAAGGGTCAGGGCATTTACGCCTATGTCACATTGATGTCCGGTGAGGAGCCAACCGAGGAATTGCGCAAGGAGCTGGAGGTCTGGGTCCGCAAGGATATCGGCCCGATTGCCAAGCCGGACCTGATTCAATGGGCGCCCGGCCTGCCGAAAACCCGCTCAGGTAAAATTATGCGGCGCATTTTGCGCAAGATCGCGGAAGATGATTACGGGGCACTGGGCGACACCTCGACGCTGGCCGATCCATCAGTGGTCGACGACCTGATCGACAACCGGATGAACCGGGGCTGACGAGGTTCTCAGTTGACCTTGCAGGTTTGAGTTAAATTCGCGGTATCTTGCGACTGCACGTTTACTGATCGGTAAGCGGGCAGTCTTAGTAAGAATGCCGTGGGGGCTTCCAACCAAGAAGGAAGTCTTGAAATGCTTACTAATCAGCTCATCGGGGCTGCTCACAACGCGGTTAACCATGCGCCCCGCGCGGTTGAGCCGGCGAATTTTGGTCCTCAGATCGTGGGTCCGACGCCCGGCACCAAGCCCGCCGAAGACGCCATCACGACCAAGGCCGTGGAGCCCGCCGACGAAAACAAAGGCGCGAAAGAGGCCGAGGAAAAGCGCGCGCCGCTAGAAACCCCGAAACGGGTTGAGATGCAGGTCGCGGTGGTCGATTCAATCCCCGATGCGGTGCCTGAAACCATCTACGAGGCCAAAGCCGTCCGCGAGGCAGAATAACACCACGCATTTGGCCGCTTTTCACCCCTTCGCGCATCACCTATAAGCGATGTAATGACAGACCTCGGTCTACCGGGGCGCGACTAAGGGTGAGGAGTTATCCCCGATGGCCAAGACGCCACATGACAGCGATGTTGCCTTCATCAAGGCACTTGCGGAGCTTTTGAACGCCAATGACCTGACGGAGCTGCGCGTAAAACGCGAATACGGGTCGGATGACAGCCTTGATGTCCGCGTGTCGAAAGGCGGCGCGGTCATGCAGGCCGTAGCCATGGCACCACCGCAAGCGGCCGCGCCTGCGCCAAGCCCTGCGGCGCTCTCGACGGCCCAACCGGCCGCTGCCCCGGCAGCAGAAGCAAGCCCCGATCCGGCGCAACACCCCGGTGCCGTGACCTCCCCCATGGTGGGGACCTGCTATCTGCAGGCCGAACCCGGCACGCCTGCTTTCGTCAGCCAAGGTGACAAGGTGAGCGAAGGGCAAACCATCTTGATCATCGAAGCAATGAAAACAATGAACCAGATCCCCGCGCCAAAGTCCGGGACGGTGAAACGCATTCTGGTCGAGGACGGGTCGCCGGTCGAATTTGGCGCGCCGTTGATGATCATCGAATAATCCCATGTTTGAAAAAATACTCATCGCCAACCGGGGCGAGATCGCCCTTCGCGTCATCCGCGCCGCGCGCGAAATGGGCATTGCATCCGTGGCGGTGCATTCAACCGCCGATACCGACGCCATGCATGTGCGCATGGCCGACGAGGCGATCTGCATCGGCCCCCCGCCCAGCCCGCAAAGCTATCTGAACGTCGCAGCCATCATCTCCGCCGCAGAAATCACGGGCGCGGAGGCGATCCATCCGGGCTACGGCTTCTTGTCGGAAAACGCGAATTTCGTCCAGGCGCTGGAAGATCACGGCATTACCTTCATCGGCCCCACGGCCGAACATATCCGCGTCATGGGCGACAAGATCACCGCCAAGGACACGATGAAAAATCTTGGCGTGCCATGTGTGCCCGGTTCGGACGGCGGGGTGCCGGATCTGGACACCGCCTATAAGGTCGGCGAGGACATCGGGTACCCCGTTATCATCAAAGCCACGGCCGGCGGTGGTGGGCGCGGGATGAAACTGGCCAAGAACCGCGATGAGATGGCGAATGCCTTCGGCTCGGCCCGCTCCGAGGGGAAGGCCGCGTTTGGCAATGACGAAGTCTATATCGAGAAATATCTGGGCGCGCCGCGCCACATCGAAATTCAGGTTTTCGGGGACGGCAAAGGCGGCGCGGTTCATTTGGGGGAGCGTGACTGCTCCCTTCAGCGGCGTCACCAGAAGGTCTTTGAAGAGGCCCCAGGACCCGCGATTGATCCCGAGACCCGCGCAAGGATCGGCAAGGTCTGTGCCGATGCCGTGGCCTCCATCGACTATGCCGGTGCTGGCACGATCGAATTTCTCTATGAGAATGGTGAATTCTATTTCATCGAAATGAACACCCGGCTTCAGGTCGAGCATCCCGTCACAGAGGCGATTTTCGGCGTCGATCTCGTGCGCGAGCAGATCAACGTGGCTGCCGGCTACCCGATGTCGATCAAGCAGGAAGACCTTCGCATCAACGGCCATGCCATTGAAGTGCGCATCAATGCCGAGAAGGTCCCGCAATTCAGCCCCTGCCCCGGCAAGATCACCCAATATCACGCGCCGGGCGGCCTTGGGGTGCGGATGGATTCCGCACTTTATGACGGCTATTCGATACCGCCCTATTACGACAGCCTGATAGCCAAGCTGATTGTGCACGGGCCCGACCGACCTGCCGCGCTGGCCCGACTGCAACGCGCCCTGGGGGAGCTGATCGTGGACGGCATCGACACGACGACACCGCTTTTCCATGCTTTGCTGCAGGAAGACGCCGTGCTGACCGGCGAGTACAACATCCACTGGCTTGAGAAATGGCTTGAGGCCAATACGTGAACCCGCCCCTAGGCGCGCGGCGGGTTTGCGCTTAGCCTAGGCGCAGTGCAACAACCCGCGCCACTCACACCATGCCAACCGACCTGACGCCCAACCTCATTCTGAACGCCTATGCGCGCGGCATCTTTCCGATGTCGGAGGCCCGCGACGATGATGGGCTGTTCTGGGTCGACCCGGAAAAGCGTGGGGTGATCCCGCTTGAGGGGTTTCACATCTCCCGCTCCTTGCGCAAAAAGATCATCCAGGAACCGTTCGATATTCGCATAGACACGGATTTCGTGGGCGTGATCGAGGGATGCGCCGACCGGGAAGAGACCTGGATAAATTCAGAGATTTTCGCGATCTACATGGACCTGTTTCGGGCGGGCCATGCCCATTCGGTCGAGGTTTGGAGGGATGACCAGCTTGTGGGCGGCGTATACGGCGTCACGCTGAGAGCTGCGTATTTTGGTGAAAGCATGTTCTCGCGCGAACGTGATGCGTCGAAAGTTGCGCTGGCCTATCTTGTGTCGCGGCTGAAAGCAGGCGGGTTCCGGTTGTTTGACACGCAGTTTCTGACCGATCATCTGGCGCGTCTCGGCGCGGTGGAAATCACCCGCGCCCGCTATCATGAGGCGCTCAGGGACGCATTATCGGCCGAGGCGAACTTTCTCCGGCAACCACTGACGGTGTCCGGCTATCAAGTTTGCACCGAATAGCCCAAATGTCGTAGCGCGGATGTTCCAGCGCATTCAACGCCGGGCTGGAGGCGACCATCCACCCCTCAAACAAGGCCGACGCCGCCCCCTCCACCTGAATGTTGAGCAGCACAAATGCATCGCCATTCGGGTTGTTGCGCGGATACCGGCATTCCCCCATCTCAACGATAAGTGGCCCGAACCGGATCGCCTCGCCCGCATTCAGCTGGATGTCACTGGACTCACCGGTAAGCTTGTCGAGCCCCCGCAGGATGGCCACCGGCGCCAGGGCAACCTGGGTGCGCGTTTGGCGAGTGATATCGCGGCTGTTATTCAAGCGGATGACGCCGCCATCGCCTTGCACCGTTGATTGCGCGAAAGCCGGGGCTGCAACAAGGGCGGCCAGAAAAAATGCGGGCAGCTTCACTCCGCGCCGCTGCCCGACACGAAGCGCAAGAGCAGCGTGATCAAGCTTACCGAACTTTGCGTGTCCGTAATCTCTCCACCCGGATCGAGGTTGAAGGGTGATCCGCCCGGAATGATCTCGACGAAGCTGCCGCCAAGTAACCCTTCGGATGCGATGGCAATCGCGCTGTCATCAGGGACCTCGATGGCGTTATCCATGCTGAAAACCGTGTCCGCGCGGAACGTCGCGGGGTTCAGTTCCAACCCGGTCACAGTGCCCACCTTAACGCCGGCCATCCGCACCTCGGAGCCTACGCCGACCCCTTCAACGGAACGAAAGCTCGCCGTCAATTCATAACTATCAGGCGTCGATGCCGTGATCCCCGTCAGCCCGGCCGCATAGACGAGAAACGCACCAGCCATGGCAAGAACCGCCGTGCCGACAACAATCTCAGTCTTGTTTTCTGCCATCTGCCTCGCCCCCGCGCCCGTGTTATTCCGGCGACCATGCCTCGTAATCCTGGCGCGCTTCGGGTTCAGCGCGACGCAAAGATCCGGCAGGCGCATAGGCCATTGCCGTGCCAGTCAGGTTTTCCTGATGCGGCTTTTCCCAGGTCTTCCGAGGCAACGGTGCCTTGGTCGGAGGCTCTTTATAGGTGTGGTGCAGCCAGCCATGCCAATCGGGGTTGACCCGCGAAGCTTCGGCCTCGCCATTGTAGATGACCCACCGCCGCTTGCCATCGTGCGACTGATAAAACACGTTTCCTTCCGCGTCCTCGCCGACACGCTGTCCATTCCGCCATGTCCAGAATTGCGTGTTCAGCGTCTGCCCGTCCCACCAGGTCACGGCGCGCAGCATGCTTCTGAGAATTCCCATGGGGCGTCTCCATTTTGGTTGGCCCAGATATGCCCCAGCCATAGCGGCGCGTCTAGGGGCAAGGCTGGGAAATCGGCGATGGGCGGCAGGCAGGTGTGCGGGCCGCTAGGCGCCGATATAGGCCGTCACTTCAATCTCAATCCGGTATTTCGGGTCAATCAATCCGCATTCAATCATCGTAGCGGCCGGGGGCGCATCACCAAAAGCGGCGCGCAAGGCGGGCCAGCAGGCCGCGAACTCATGGCGGTCTGGCAGAATGTAGTGAACCCTGACAACATCCGCTAATGAGGCACCGGCCTCCCGCAAAGCGGCCTCAATGATCTGTAAAGCACTTTCGCATTGCGCCGCCGCCCCTTCTGGCGGTTCGCCATCGACGCCGGACCCGGCCACCGTCCCGGCCACATGCACCCAACCGCCCGCTACAACCGCGCGGCAGTAGCCGACCTTTGGTTCAAATGCACCGCCTGAATGGATACGTTTTATGGCCATGGTAAAGCCCCTTCATGTCACGAAAAAGCCGGCCGCAATGGCGCAGCCGGCTTAAAACTTCAGTATCACAGCAATTTAGCCGGCCTCGGCCTCCGCCTTTTTCTTCTTCTCGCCGTAAATGATCAGCGGTTTTGCCTCGCGGCCCACGGCTTCCTCGTTGACGACGACCTCTTCCACGCCATTCAGGCCCGGCAAGTCAAACATCGTATCAAGCAGGATATCCTCAAGGATGGAGCGCAGGCCCCGTGCCCCGGTTTTGCGTTCAATCGCGCGTTTGGCGATGGCCGACAGCGCATCTTCGGTGAAGTTCAGCTTGGCTTCTTCCAGCTCGAACAGGCGTTGGTATTGCTTGACCAGCGCGTTTTTAGGTTGCGTCAGAATCGTGACAAGCGCGTCCTCATCCAGATCTTCAAGCGTCGCGATGACTGGCAGGCGGCCAACGAATTCCGGGATCAGACCGAATTTCAGCAGATCTTCGGGCTCAAGCTCCGCGAAGAATTCGCCAACGCCCTTGTTTTCCTCGTCACGCACATCGGCGCCGAAGCCCATGGCAGAGCCCTTGCCACGCTGTGCGATGATCTTCTCCAACCCGGCGAAAGCGCCGCCGCAGATAAAGAGGATATTGGTTGTGTCCACCTGCAGGAATTCCTGTTGTGGGTGCTTGCGACCACCCTGCGGCGGAACGGAGGCCACGGTGCCCTCCATAATTTTCAGCAGCGCTTGTTGAACACCTTCGCCCGAAACATCGCGGGTGATCGACGGGTTGTCCGATTTCCGGGTGATCTTGTCGACCTCGTCAATATAGACGATGCCCCGCTGCGCGCGTTCGACATTGTATTCGGATGCCTGCAGCAACTTCAGGATGATATTCTCGACATCCTCACCGACATAACCGGCCTCGGTCAGTGTCGTCGCGTCGGCCATGGTGAACGGAACATCTAGAATCCGAGCCAGTGTCTGGGCCAGCAAGGTTTTACCACAACCGGTTGGCCCGATCAGTAGGATGTTGGATTTCGCCAGCTCAATATCACCAGACTTAGCCGCGTGGTTGAGGCGTTTGTAATGGTTGTGAACAGCCACAGAGAGAACGCGCTTGGCATGGCCTTGACCAATGACATAATCATCCAGAACGTCGCAGATTTCCTGCGGTGACGGTACCCCGTCGGAGGATTTCAAACCGGCGGTCTTCGTCTCCTCCCGGATGATATCCATGCACAGCTCGACGCATTCGTCGCAGATGAACACGGTTGGGCCCGCAATCAGCTTGCGCACCTCATGCTGCGACTTCCCGCAGAACGAGCAATAAAGGGTGTTTTTGCTGTCACCAGAATTGTTTGCCATTACACCACCTTACCTGGGGTATCGCCAATGAATTAACGCAAATGCTGCTTTGCGTCCCGCCTGTTTCGACTAACCTAGGCCAGCGGCAAACCGGGTACAATCCGAAAAACAACCCGCGCGCGCAGCTCTGGTTGAGCTGCAACACGCGCGGGGAAACAATCATTGCCGATCAGGAAGCATCGTCGCCTTTTTCCCGGCTGGTCACGATCTCGTCGAGATGGCCCCATTCAAGCGCCTCCTCGGGGGACATGAAATTATCCCGCTCCAACGCCTTCTCGACCGCCTTCACCGTCTGGCCCGTGTGCTTGGCGTAAATCTGGTTCAGCTGACCTTTCAGCTTCAACGTCTCTTCTGCGTGGATCTGAATGTCGGTGGCCTGGCCCTGGTACCCGCCGGAGGGCTGGTGAACCATGATCCGAGAATTGGGCAGCGCGAAACGCATCCCCTTCTCACCTGCGCAGGCCAGAAGCGACCCCATGGAGGCCGCTTGACCCACGATTAGCGTCGACACTTTCGGACGGATATATTGCATCGTGTCATAGATCGACAGGCCCGCCGTCACCACGCCACCGGGGGAGTTGATATACATCGAGATGTCTTTTGACGGGTTTTCCGCCTCAAGATGCAGCAGCTGGGCCACGATCAGCTGGCTCATCCCGTCATGAACGGGGCCGTTGAGGAAGACGATCCGCTCCTTCAACAGGCGCGAGAAAATGTCATAGGCGCGTTCGCCCCGGCTGGTCTGCTCAACCACCATTGGGACAAGGTTCATATATGTTTCAACTGGATCGGTCATGGCCTGCCTGTTCTGTCTGCCCGGAAATGTCCGGGTCCGTTGCCGCGCGTCTTATGCGCAAAAGATGAAGACGACGTTAGTTGCGGAGAAATCCGGCTGCAAGGGGCCGAAACCCGTTGCTGTCTCGTCTTGAAGTGGGGCGATGCAGGCCTAGGGTCAACCCCCTGAAATTGAACGCTTGCCCCAACCACGAAGAATGAGTCGCCCCATGTTCCCTCCGACCCGCGCGGCAGCCCTTGCTCGGCTGCGCGATTTCACCCCGCATGCGGGCTTCGACTACACCAAGGGTCGCAACTTCGATTTGCCGGAAACCGGCCCTGCTGCCGTGTCGCTACTATCGCCCTACCTGCGCCACCGTGTCCTGTCCGAGCGCGAGGTGATCGGCACTGTCCTCGAAGAACACAGCGTCCGCGAGGCGGAGAAATTCTTGCAAGAGGTGTTCTGGCGCACCTATTGGAAAGGCTGGCTGGAGATGCGCCCCGTGGTCTGGAGCCAGTACCGGCAAGACGTACAAGCCGGCGTCAATCGCCTCCAGACGGAGGCCGGATTGCGCGCAGAGTTTGACGCCGCTTGCCGGGGCGATACTGATATTGAATGCTTCAACTTATGGTCGCAGCAAATTGTATCTACGGGATATTTGCACAATCACGCGCGCATGTGGTTCGCCTCCATCTGGATCTTCACCCTGCGGCTGCCGTGGGCCTTGGGGGCGGATTTTTTCCTTAGGCATTTGCTCGACGGTGACCCTGCATCAAACACGCTCAGTTGGCGGTGGGTCGCGGGGATGCAGACGCGAGGAAAGACATACCTGGCCACGCCAGACAACATCGCGAAATTCACCAATGGCCGGTTCACCCCGGCCGAAGGGTCGCTGGCATATGAGGCCCCCGCGCTCGACGCGCCGGAGCCGCCCGCCCCGCGCCCTGTTATCGAACCAGCCGCCATATTGGACGGCGCGGTCACTGGGCTGCTGCTGCATGATGACGATCTGTGGGCGGATGTGGATGTCGGCTGCCGGCTCGAAGGCACCTGCGGACTGATTTGCGCCGCGAACCGATCCCCCCTTTCCGTGTCAGAGGGCGTGACGGATTTCGCAAGGGCCTGCCTGCAAGACCGGCTCGGCGACGGGGCAGACCCGTTCCGCGACATCGATGCCGTGGTGACATGGGCGCGCAGCCTTCAGTTGGACCAGATCGTCACCCCCTACGCGCCACAAGGCCCCGTCGCAGAGGCGTTGAAGGCGCTGGAAAAGCGGCTTTCCGCAGAAGGTATCACCCTTACCCGTATGATGCGCGATTACGACGCGATTTGCTGGCCACATGCCAAGAAAGGCTTCTTCCCGTTCAAGGCCAACATCCCGGATTTTCTAAATAAAATCTAACTTCAGGCCTTTCTTCACTTGCCCGCAGGCCGGGCTGGGGTACACTCCAAAATGAGGAGTTTTTGGGGAACCACGATGCGCCGTTTAGCCGCCTTCTTATGGATGACCACCGCGCCGGTATGGGCGGGCGAGTTGCCGCAGCCGGTGACGGACGCCGATTACGCGCCGATCCGATTGGAAGAGGCAAAGCTCGGCCAATTGCTGTTTTACGATCCGATTTTGTCAGGCAACAAAGAGGTCGCCTGCGCCACCTGTCACCACCCCGCCTTTGGCACGGGCGACGGGGTGTCACTGTCGCTTGGCGACGGCGGCATTGGCCTTGGGCCGGACCGCGTTGTCGATCCCGATAACCATCCCGAACAGCGCATTCCGCGCAACGCACAGGCGCTTTTTAATCTTGGTGCGTATGAATTTACCGTGCTGTTCCATGATGGCCGGATCGAGGTGGACCCAGATCGCCCCGGTGGTCTGCGCACACCATTGGACGCTGATATGGTCGCGGGGTTTGAGACGCTGCTATCTGCGCAATCGATGTTCCCCGTCCTCAGTCCCGATGAAATGGCGGGCCATTACGCCGAAAACGAGATCGCCGCCGCTGTGCGCAAAGGAGATCTGACAGGTGAAGGCGGTGCGTGGGATTTGATCGCGCAGCGTGTCAGCGATATCCCCGAATACGCCGATGCTTTCCGCGCGGCCTACCCCGCAATCACAGCACCCGACCAGATCACATTCGCGGATGTCTCAAACGCGCTGGCCACATTTATCGAACACGAATGGCGTTCCGACACCTCGCCCTTTGACGCGTACCTGCGCACGCAAACCCCTTTACCGCCGTTAGCAATGGATGGCTTAACCCTGTTTTACGGCGATGCTGGATGCAGCACGTGTCACGCTGGGCCATTCCAAACAGATCACAGCTTTCACGCCATGGGTGATGTCCAAATCGGGCCCGGCAAGGCGCGCCGCTTTGAAACACACGCCCGCGATGTTGGGCGTTTTGGGGTGACGGGCGATCTTGCTGATCTTTACGCTTTCCGCACACCATCGCTGCGAAATGTCGCAATGACGGGTCCTTACGGACACGCCGGCGCCTTTGCGGACCTCGAAACGTATGTGGCCGCACATGCCAATGGCACAGGCTTGTCGGCCTACGATTTGGCCAATGCAGTTTTACCAAAGACACCATTCGACGACCTGCGAATCATGCAAGACGACATCGAACGCACGGCAATTAGTGATGCGCGAGTCACGATGCCACAGCTTTCAGATGATGACGTGGTAAGGCTTGTGGCGTTCTTGAATGCGCTCACCGATCCTGTAGCGCAAACCGGTCGGCTCGGTATCCCAGTTGCCGTTCCCAGCGGTTTGGACATTCCAAATCCATGATAGGCTGACGGCAGACCTATGACGTCTCAACTGCCACATTTTTTGCACTTTCTCGCTTCATTCATGCCCCGTTCATGTTGGGTCGGTTAACACTACAATAATCATTTAAAGGTTTTTGTTATGTTGATGAGTATTGGGTTAATTTTGCTGAGCATCACGATGATGGTGTATTTTGCCAACCATTGGTACGCACTTACACTGCGGATTCGTGAAGACGCATCTGCCACTCGGATGCACAAAGCTGTCGATTGGAAGCATCCTGCGCCAACAGGCCGCAAACGCTAGATTTTCAAACACTCGATGCTTGTGAGTTCTGGTGCGCCACCGCGCGCGCCACTGCCCGTAGCAATCCATAACTTCTGGTCATGCACGCAGCAATTCGTGCCGTGCCGCGCCCTGTTCAGAGGTGCGCCAAACGACCATGACCCAGCGATGGGATCAAATATCTGCATTTCGGTGAAGGCCTCAGCGCGATACGCCTCTCCACCCACATAGTGGATTTTGCCTGCGATCACGCCAGCGCCACCTGCCGCTGTTTCAATTGGCAGGGGCTCGGGGTGAACAGACCAGTGGCCCGTCGTAAAATCATAAACATCCACGTCTGCGATTGTGTGATCAAAGAAGATGTCCAAATCTGTCCCGTTGTGCCGCCCGGATTCGCGACCACCAAAGAAATAGAGCGCATCACCCACAATCGCGCAGGGCGCGTGATCACGTTTGTTGGGCGCATCAGGCAGAATTTCCCATACACCCGTCGCGGGATTAATCCGATCAAACCACGCTTGCGTCCCTGACCAATGGCCGTCGATGATACCACCAACGACATAAATCCAGCCGTCAGCATGCAGCGCGCAACCAGATGCACCACGCCTGCGCCCCGCAGGAATGTCCGGCCCCGACACCCAACTATCACTGTCGGGTCGATAAATCAGGACGTTTTCCAACGGCGTCTCGCGCGGGAATTCCCCCGTCATCGTGCCCAGCATCCAAATCTCACGGTCCACAATCACCGGCTGAAAGTGATGCACTTCCATCGGTGGCGGTGATCCATGCGTCCATGTCTGCGTTGTGGGATCAAATATATCGACAGGCTGTACGCGGCGGCCACCAAAGAGGTAGAATTTGCCGCCCATCGCGGCAAATCCACATTCATGCCGGCAATGCGGCGACCCATGACAATCAACTGTTGTCCATGCCGCCATCAGGCAGCGGCATCCTTCGGGTTTTTTCCCATGATGATCATCGACAGGATGTCATCTTCGGTCACGTCCTCAACACGCTCTGTGCCGATCAACTTACCGTTTTTCATCACAGAGACACGGTCACACAGGTCCATCATCTCGCGGGTATCGTGGCTGATCAGGAAGATACCGAGACCTTGCGCCTTCAGCTCTTTGATCAAATCCGCAACCATCGCGGTTTCATGCACCCCAAGCGCGGCTGTCGGCTCGTCCATGATCAGGATGCGGGCGTTGAAATACACCGCACGGGCAATCGCAACTGACTGGCGCTGGCCCCCTGACAAAGATCGTACTGGTTCGGAAAACCGCTGAAAGTTCGGGTTCAGCCGCGCCATGATCTTGCGCGATTCCGATTCCATCTTGGTGTCGTCCACGAGACCAAATCGGGTCACGATCTCACGGCCCAGAAACAGGTTCGAGGCAGCATCAAGGTTATCAGACAACGCAAGCGTCTGATAAATAGTCTCAATGTTATGCGTGCGGGCATCGCGCGGATTGTTGATCTCGACACGTTGCCCATCAACGTAAATCTCGCCCTCGTCCTTGGCATAAGCCCCCGACAAGATCTTGATGAGCGTTGATTTGCCCGCCCCGTTGTGGCCCAGCAGGCCCACAACTTCGCCTGGCATCACATGGACGCTCACGTCATCAACGGCTTTGATTCCACCGAAGTTGATCGAGATGTTGCGCATTTCCAAAAGTGGCGTGGTCATCAGCTGTCTCCCGTTTTACGACGATAGATAATGTCGATCCAAACCGCGAGGATCAAAACACCGCCCACGATCATGTTTTGCAGCGGGCTATCGACCCCGACCATCCCCATGCCAGACACGAGCGCCTGCATGATGAAGGCACCCAAGATCGCGCCATAGATTGTGCCGACGCCACCTGCCAACGCAGTCCCGCCAATCACGGCTGCCGCGATCACGCGCAGTTCGTCGAGTTCGCCCAACGACGACCCCG
>CALHHY010000141.1 GCA_938030665.1 uncultured Litoreibacter sp.
AGCGCTGTGATATCTACACCGATGTGGACGGGGTTTATACCACCGATCCCCGGGTTGAAGCCAAGGCGCGCAAGCTCGACAGGATATCTTTTGAGGAGATGCTGGAACTGGCATCCCTTGGGGCGAAGGTCCTGCAGACACGCTCGGTTGAGCTGGCGATGCGCTATAAGGTGAAGCTGCGGGTGCTGTCGAGCTTTGAGGAACAATCGGACACGGCGGGGACGCTGGTTTGTGATGAGGATGAGATCATGGAAAGCAATGTCGTTGCGGGTGTGGCCTTCAGCCGGGAAGAGGCCAAGATGACGCTGGTGTCAGTGGCGGACCGTCCTGGCATTGCGGCGACGATCTTTACCGCCTTGTCTGATGCGGGCGTGAACGTCGATATGATCGTGCAGAACAGATCAGAGGACGGGCGCACGGATATGACCTGGTCCTGTCCGGTTGATCAGGTCTCGCGCGCGGAAAAGGCGATGGCGGATGCCAAAGCGGCTGAAGTGATCAATTTTGCAGAGTTGCTGGCCGATACCGGTGTGGCCAAGGTTTCAGTGGTTGGGATCGGTATGCGCAGTCACACCGGTGTGGCCGCCAAGATGTTCAAGGTGCTGTCGGACGAGGGCATCAATATTCAGGTGATCACCACGTCAGAGATCAAAATCTCGGTCCTGATCGATCGCAAGTACATGGAGTTGGCGGTGCAGGCGCTGCATGATGCGTTTGAGCTGGACAAAGCGGCCTAGGCCGATATCGGTTTGCGCAGCATCAGCTAGGCCAACGATTTTTCTGTGTCGGGTGAAAACAGGCCTGAGAAATGAAACCTCAGCTTTCGTTTTCCAATGTTGATTGCAAAATGCGACGTCGAGCCAATGGATTTTGCGCTAACACCCCTGAATTTGCCCATTTCGCTTTGAGCAGCCCTGTGGTCTAAGCTGGCATTGGTTCAACCGGGGGACATGCCAGAATGGCGATGGGTTTTGAAACAGAGAGCCGCAAGCTTTTGGGCCGGTTGCGCGACGCGATGGCCGGGGAGGACGCAGGACAGGCGCGCCTGAACAAGATCACGCATCTGATTGCGACCTCGATGGGCTGCGAGGTCTGCTCGATCTATCTGTTTCGCGATGCGGATACGCTTGAGCTTTGTGCGACCGAGGGGCTGAATGAAGCTGCTGTGCATGAGACCCGGATGAAGTTGGGCGAAGGGCTGGTGGGCCGTGTGGCCAAGAAACGCACGGTGATCAATACGCCGAATGCGCCGCAAGCGCCCGGGTTCCGTTTTATGCCAGAGACTGGCGAAGAGATTTTTTCCAGTTTCCTTGGCATACCCGTGCAGCGCATTGGCGAATCCCTCGGGGTGCTGGTTGTTCAATCCAAGTCGGCGCGCGAATTCTCAGCCGATGAGGTTTATGCGCTTGAGGTCGTCGCCATGGTGTTGGCCGAAATGACCGAGCTTGGGGCCTTTGTCGGGGAGGGGGCGGCGATGTCCGCGCGCCATTCGCAGCCTGTGTTGTTGCCTGGCACTGTTGGGCAGGAAGGTGTGGCCGAAGGCCATGTCTGGCTGCATGAACCGCGCGTTGTTGTGTCCAACCCGATTGCGGATGATCCGGTACGCGAGACCGAGCGATTGGTTGAGGCAGTCGACAAGCTGCGTCTCAGTGTGGATGAGATGCTGTCGATGGCAGTCGCGGACAAAGAACAGCGGCAAGTGATTGAAACTTATCGGATGTTTGCCAATTCCAAAGGCTGGATGCGGCGAATGCAGGATGACATCCAAAGCGGTCTCAGTGCTGAGGCGGCGGTGGAGAAAGAGCAATCTGTCGCCCAAACCCGAATGAGCCAGTCGAATGATCCCTATCTACGTGAACGGCTGAGCGATCTGGATGATCTGTCCAATCGCTTGTTGCGGATATTGACGGGGCAGGGATCAGACACAGGCGCTGAACTGCCGGTCGATCCGATCCTTGTGGCGCGCAACATTGGTCCTGCTGAGCTGCTGGAATACGGGCGCAGCCTCAAGGGGATCGTGCTGGAAAACGGCTCCGTCGGCAGTCATGCGGCGATTGTGGCACGGGCATTGGCGATACCGCTGATTGTGCATGCCGGGCGGATCACCAATGATGCGCTGAATGGCGATCACATCATGGTCGATGGCGAACAGGGCATCGTGCACCTGCGCCCGGATGATATGGTGGCATCGGCGTTTCGCGACAAAATCGCGATGCAGGCCGAAGCGCAGGAGCGCTATGCCTCGATCATTGATCAGCCGGCGCAATCAAAATGTGGCACAATCGTATCGCTGAACATGAACGCAGGATTGATGGCGGATCTGCCGTCGTTGCAGGGGTCCGGCGCTGAGGGTGTCGGTCTTTTCCGTACTGAGCTTCAGTTTCTGGTGCGCAACAAGATGCCGAAACGTTCCGAGTTATCAGCACTTTATACCCGTGTGTTGGATGCGGCAGGGGACAAGCGGGTGGTGTTTCGCACGCTGGATATCGGGTCGGACAAGGTGCTGCCCTACATGAAGCCCAATGATGAGCCGAACCCGGCGTTGGGCTGGCGCGCGATCCGCGTGGGTCTGGACAAGCCCGGCGTGATGCAGATGCAGTTGCAGGCCTTGTTGCGCGCTGCCAATGGCCGGCCCCTGTCGGTGATGTTTCCCTTCGTGGCGCAGCTTGAGGAGTTTCGCGCCGCACGCCGTGAGGTCGACAAGACCCTCGCACGCGAGGCCAAGTTGGGTCACAAACTGCCCGCAACGCTGGAAATCGGCGCGATGCTGGAAACGCCCAGTCTTGCCTTTGCGCCGCGTCAGTTCTTTGAACAGGTGGATTTTGTGTCGATCGGGGGCAATGACCTCAAGCAGTTCTTCTTTGCGGCGGACCGCGAGAATGAGCGTGTGCGGCGGCGCTATGATACGCTCAACGTCAGCTTCCTTACGTTTCTGGAAGGGATCGTCGCGCGCTGTGCTGAGACGGAAACGGCGCTGTCCTTTTGCGGCGAAGACGCGGGCCGCCCGGTTGAGGCATTGTGTTTTGCGGCCATTGGCCTGCACAGCCTGTCTATGCGGCCCGCTTCCATCGGTCCGGTCAAAAGCCTGCTGCGGCGGTGCAATCTGGATGATGTGCGCGCCGTGATTGAAAAGGCACGTGCGCGCGGTGAAATGTCGGTCAGGGCGGACGTTATGGAGTATGTGCGCGCCCAGCACCAAGACTAAAGCGAATAGATGTGCTATGCTATGATGTCGCGATGTTGTCACTAAGCGGGATTGCGCCGAAAAAAGACTGTTCGAATTGATCGCTTCGTGTCACACTGCCCTGACATTTACCCAACTACAATTTGACCGATCGAGAGGTACAGAATGTCCTTTACATATTTCATCCACAAAACACGCGTTTTCGCTTTGTTCGCGGCGCTTATGATGGTGTTGGCCTTTGGTCAGTCCGCACAGGCGCAACTTAACCCGTTTGCGAGCGGCTGGACGCTGAACCCTGAGATGTCGAACCTGAGCTTTCAGTCTGTAAAAAAACAGACGGTTGTTGAACAAAGCAGCTTTGCCACCATCGAAGGTGCGATCTCACCTAGCGGTGAAACCGACGTCACGGTGTTCCTTGACTCCGTTGATACCAAGATCGATCTGCGCAACGTGCGCATGCGCTTCCTGTTTTTCGAAACGTTCAACTATCCCAAAGCGACGATCAAAACACAGATCGATGCCGCTTTGATCAATGATCTTGCCACGGTGCGCCGCAAGACTATTCCCGTGACCTATGAAATTGATCTGCACGGTATCACCAAGAGTTACACTTCTGACGTGGCTGTGACGTTGCTCAGCGATGACCTTGTTTCAGTTGCCAGCAAGACACCGATTTCGATCCCGGTTGCGGATTTTGATCTGATGGGTGGTCTGGAAAAACTGCAGGCGGCAGCGAATGTGACCATCATCCCATCCGCCACGATCACGTTTGATTTCGTGTTCGGCCGCAACAGCATCGGGTCTGGCGGCACGAACAACGCGCCTGCACCGGCTGTCAAGGAAACTGAAACCACATCCGTGGCGCTTGAGGTCGAGGGCGACTTTGACCGCGAGGCCTGCAAGGGCCGTTTTGAAATCCTGTCGCGCACTGGCAACATCTACTTTGCCTCAGGCAGCGCGCGTCTAGATTCCAAAAGTGCGCCCCTGCTGAACAGCCTTGCAGGGATCATTGCCCGCTGTCCGAACATGATCATCGAAGTCGGTGGTCACACGGATTCACTGGGCAGCGACGCAACCAACCAGCGGCTTTCTGAAGCGCGCGCAAACACTGTCACCAACTATTTGCTGGGTCGTGACCTTAAAAAAGGCACATTGGTGAGCAAAGGATACGGTGAGGCAACACCATTGGCGAGCAACGCAACGTCCGAAGGTCGTTGGAAAAATCGCCGGATCGAATTTAAGGTATTGAGCAACTAAAATGCGACGCGAAATGATGAAGATGTTCGATAGGGCAGCGGTCTGGATCGTTGCCCTGTGTATGGCGCTGATGATCAGCCAGCCGGTGCAGGCTGCTGATACTGCGCCGCGTATTGCCCTAATCATCGGCAACGGTGCCTATGGGTCCGTTGACGCGCTGGACAATCCCGTGCCTGACGCTGTTCTGATCGCAGATACGCTCAGGGCGCAAGGATTTGACGTCACGATGCTGACGGATGCGGATCAGGTCACGCTGAATCGTGGGATCGCCCAGTTCGGGCGTGAGCTGCGTGAAGCGGGCAAGGACGCGACCGGCTTGTTCTACTACGCCGGCCACGCGGTCCAATCCTTTGGATCAAACTTTCTGCTGCCCGTGGACGCCAGCCTGACGAATGCGGCTGACCTGTCCCTTGTTGCGATCCCCGCACAGGCGGTGTTGCGGCAGATGTTTTCCGCCAAGAACAAGACCAATATCGTCATTCTGGACGCTTGCCGGAACAACCCGTTTGAGGCGATTCCCGATTTGAACGACAATGGTCTGGCCGAAATGAAATCACCAACCGGCACATTCCTGGCCTATTCGACGTCGCCTGGTGCCGTGGCGCTTGATGGTCTGGATGGCAACAGCCCCTTTACCCAGGCTCTGGCCCGCCAGATTCCGGTGGCAGGCGTGCCCATTGAACAGGTGTTCAAGAACGTCCGCGTTGAAGTCATCGAGAAGACCAATGGTCAGCAAACACCCTGGGATTCGTCATCCCTGACCGGTAACTTTGTGTTCAAAGCCAAGAAACAGATCAGCGCAGAAGAACGCGCCGAGCTGCAGCTGTGGAATTCTGTCAAGGACAGCACGGATCCCGTGCCAGTCGTTCTGTTCATGCGCAGCTATCCCAACAGCGCCTATATCTCCGATGCGCGTGATCTTTTGTCCCGCATCCTGAACAATGATTTGGGGCCAGAAACCAATGAGGCACCGGTTGCCGAAGTGGCACCGGCTCCCGAAGAACCAAAGCAGGAAGTTGCCGCGGTCACACCCACGCCAGCACCTGAGCCCGTACCGGTTGACGCCACCAAAGATCAGGAAGACATGATCGCTGCGGCCCAGGCATCTGGTGCAGAAGCGGATTATGCTGCCTATCTGGCCAAATACCCGGATGGCATCTATGCGGAATTCGCAGCCTTTGAGCTCAAGATCATCGCTGAGAAAGCAGAGCGCGCCCAAATCGCAGCGCAGCAACCCGCGCCCAAAGAAGAAGACGTCGTTGTCGCCGCTGTGCAATCCCGCGCTGCTGCCGCACCGATGGGCACGGACCTTACCTTTACCATGCCATTCACGTCGGGCATCGACATTCTGATGGGCAAGAGCATTGAACAGATCGTAACGCTTTCCCCGCTTAATCCGCCGATTGAGGGAATTCCGGAAGAGCTGTGGAAAGATCAGCAATGTTCCAATTGTCACCAATGGACCAAGGAAGCGCTTTGTACCCAAGGCACGACTTATGTCACAGCGGGCAATGATGACGCGGTGAGCAAACCACATCCGTTTGGCGGCAGTTTCAAGCTGAACCTGCGCGCATGGGCAGATGGTGGTTGTAAGTAACGCATGGGTGCGCGGCATCTGTGCTGCGCATCATGAGGGTTGATAAAACGGCCATGACGCGCGTCTTGATGTGCCTGATCCTCGCTCTGTTCCCAGTGATCTCCGTCGGGCAGTCATTGCCGCGGGCCGTCACCGATAGCGATTACTTCCCCGTCAATCCGGATGAGGCCCGTCTGGGCCAGTTGCTGTTTTACGATCCGATCCTGTCGGGCAACCGCAACATCTCATGCGCGACCTGCCACCATCCAAAATTTGCGACCGGCGACGGGGTGTCGCTGTCCTTGGGTGAAGGCGGCATAGGGCTCGGGCCGGATCGCAAAGTGGACCCGGATAACCTGCCCGAACAGCGCATCCCCCGCCACGCGCAGGCGCTTTTCAACCTTGGCGCGCATGAGTTCACCGTGCTGTTTCATGATGGCCGGATTGAGGTGGACCCAGACAAGCCGGGCGGGCTGCGCACGCCGATGGATGCGGATATGGTGACAGGTTTTGCGTCGCTCCTGTCGGCGCAGACCATGTTCCCGGTGCTCAGCGCGGATGAGATGGCCGGGCATTACAGCGAGAACGACGTCTCCTCCGCGGTCCGGTCCGGCAGGATCACAGGCAAAGGTGGCGCGTGGGATATCATTTCGCGCCGGGTCGCGGACATCGAGGCCTATGCGCAGATGTTTGATACAGTTTACCCTGAGATCGCTGCAGGGCGGGAGATTGCGTTCACCGACATATCTAACGCCATCGCCGCCTTCATCGCCCATGAATGGCGTGCCGACGGGTCGGCCTTTGACGACTATCTGCGTGGTGAGGCGCTGCCGGCGCAGGCGCGGGCGGGGTTAGCACTGTTCTACGGCGAGGCCGGTTGCAGCGCCTGCCACAGTGGCAAGTTTCAAACCGATCACGGCTTCCATGCTATGGGTCAGCCGCAATTCGGGCCGGGCAAAGCCGCGCGGTTTGAGCGCCATGCCCGCGATACCGGGCGGATGCGGGTCACGGGTCGCGGCGAAGATGCTTACGCCTTCCGCACGCCGTCGCTGCGCAACGTCGCGCAAACCGCCCCCTACGGCCATGCGGGTGCCTACCCTACGTTAACGACGTTTTTGCCTGCCCATGGGCAGGCCGATGCTGTCCGCAACTACGACCGGCAGCTTGCCATCCTGCCCGTGCTTGAGGTCGCCGATTGGTGGGTCATGGACGCCGAGGCGGAGGTAAGCGCGATTGAGCAGGCAAGCCTAGGCACCCCAGCCCTGTCAGAGACCGAAATCGCGCAGCTGATCGCTTTTCTTGAGACGCTAGACGACCCGCAATCGCTGAAGGGCCGGCTGGGCATTCCCGAAATCGTTCCAAGTGGCTTGAACATCGACCGATAGCTTATTGATCTTTTGAAGAAACCGCCCTGACGTCGGCACTGATTGTGGTCCACGCGCTTTGCGTGCCATCGGGCCACAGCACCCGAAACTCTGCCATCTCCGCCGCACCGATCCCAAAATGTGCAGCACCCGCGCGCCCGCTGCCATGGCCCCCGCCAACGGTCAGCTCCTGTAATTGGTGCCGCCCATTGCTACGAAGCTCCACCCACGCCCCGATAGCGGCAGTGTTCGCGCCGGGCTTACGCAGCGTAATTGTCACCCAATTGCCCGCAGCTTTGGTCACGTTCTGGTACAGCTCCGCGGGCGCGCGGCGATTGACCACGATGATATCCAGCAACCCGTCACGGTTGAAATCTGCCAAGGACGCGCCGCGGCCGCGTGCCGTCGACCCGATGCCGGCGACGTCCCCGCTTTCGACAAAAGTGCCATCTGTCTGCTGGATCAGCAGGTTATTGGGATCGCGCATCGCAAGGCCCGGCATCTGGTCCACATTGCCCTTTGCGATGAACAGATCAGCCCGCCCGTCATTATCGACATCGCCGAACTCCGCATGCCAGCCCGTCGACGGTCTGCCGTCATCGCCCATATAGGGCCGCTGTGCATAAGTGCCGATGCTGAACGGGGCGGCTTTGTACCCCTCGGCGGCGGCGATTTGCATCAGCTGGTCGCCCATTGAGGTCAACACCACCTCCGGCCTGCCATCGCCCGTCAGGTCGCGCGAGGCGATGCCCATGCCCCAGATGCTGATCGGCTCCCACCCCTCGCCCTGCTGCAGGGTCAGCTCGGGCATGGCCCACATTTGTTCCGACCCGCCGGAGACATAGTAATGCCGGTCGTTGGAGACGCGCAGGTCCTGCGTGCCATCCCGGTTCCAGTCGGAAAACAGCATGGACAGCGCGCAAAACCCCGGCGCCAGCGGCTGCATCACGTAGCGCTGGCCGTCATGGCGGTGGATCTCGTTGACATCACAGGCCTCAAACGGGCCATCGGGATCGTCGCGGTCGACGTAATTGCCGAAAGCCAGTGTCGGCCAATCGGCCCCGGCCTCCCAGGTTGCGGAAAAGGCGGTTGTCCAACGGGTGCCCCCGGCAAAACCCCAGTCAGAAGAGGCGTCGCGAAACCCGCAATCCCCGTCCCCTTGCAGCAAGAGGTTGGCGCCGACCCGCATCACCGCCAGATCAAGATGTCCGTCGCTGTCGATATCCAGTGGATACGCCCCGGTCACGCCGGTCAGCGCGTCAAAAGCCCCCAGATCGAAGGTGACGTCACCGCGCTCAACACTCGTGTTGACGAAAAGGCGCGCCGGGGTGCTGCCGCCCGCCATGAACAGATCGTCAAAACCGTCGCCATTGCAGTCCAGGACGGCGACGCCGCCGCCCACGAAATGCTCCCACTCGCCGGTATAGACATGGTCCATGGGCAAAGGGCGCGGCTCAAACCGCGGCTCCGCCCAGGCGGTGGCGGGCAACAGACACAACAGCAGCCACCTCATGCCTCGCCCCACCCCGCACCAAACAGCTCGTCGGTGACCGATGAAAGCGCCAGCGCCGCCGCGCCGCGCGCCCAGACAAAGCCACCCCAGACATTGATGTCGATTTCAGCCCCCGGTCGGCCACGGTCCAGCGTCAGTTCGCCCATCTCGGACAAGACTTCTTCGGCGTATAGGTAGTCATATCGCATCCGCTCGCCGGACAGGATGATCAGGTCGGGGTCAAACAGATGCACCACATTACTGAGCGCCACAGACAAGTAGCGGCCCGCGCGGCGGAAGATGGTGCGGGCGCGTTGGTTGCCGGCTTTTGCCTGCTCGTACAGGGTTTCAAGCATCATATCGACGGGGCCGAACGGTTCCGACTTCATGTCAAGCGCGATGCGGGCCTCGCGTACAAGCGCGTAGTCGGCCAGGTAAGCCTCCAGACAGCCCCGGTTGCCGCAGCGGCAGAGCGCGCCGTCCAGTTGCACCTTGGTGTGGCCAAGCTCCAACCCTAGCCCCCCCGAACCACGATAGAGCCTGTTGTCGAGGACCAGCCCCATGCCCACGCCGTATTCAATGGTGACTACCGCGAAGGAGGTTTTGCTACGCCCGGCCCCGAACCACAACTCCGCTAGGGTCAGCATATTGGCATCGTTGTCGATGAAAACAGGCAGGCCTATTTCTGCCCGCAACAACTCGCCCAAAGCGACGTTCCGTTCCCGAAGCAGCGGCGACCAGGGCACCGCCCCGGTCTGGTGATCGATGATACCCGCAAGCCCGACCCCCACGGCAGATATATCCGTCCGCGCTTTTCCTGCGGCGTCCAGCAATTGGATCATCAACCTGCCCGCCTCGGCGGCAAGCTCCGCTGGGTCGTGGGTTTGTGAGGCGGCGGCCCGGTCCGCTTCTGCCAGAACGTCGCCCGCAAAGTTCAACAGCACCGCGGAATGGCGGAAGTCGCCCAGTTTGATGCCCACCACATGCCCGGCCCCCGGCGCGATCTGCAGAGCGACCGGGGGGCGGCCCCTTGCGCTGGCTTCATGCGCGGTATCGGCCTCCGCGACCAGCCCGGCCTGGATAAGCTCTGAGGTAAGCTGCGTTACCGAGCCCGGCGATATGCCCAGATGTTTTGCAAGATCAACGCGGGGGGTCTGGCCTGCGGCGCGTACCCTCTCGAATATCTGCTGACGCAAGGGTTTTGCCAGCCCGCTTGCCGCTGCCGGCAGCATCGGGCCGCACCCCTGTGGCACCTCTGACCCCGGCGCCTCATTGGCTGACCTTCCTATTTCGATACTTTCCTTCAGCACACGAAATATATCCTCTAACAATCCGCCTGGCCGGCCTGCAGCAACGCCTATGAGGGCCTAATAGCACCCAAGCAAGCCACTTTATTTCGACATACTCGCCGAAAACGACCGATAGTGATCGCGACCATGGGCATATTTTCTTTTCCCGTCAAATTAAATTTGACAGCTGAATTAATTGTGGCATTTTGTGCAGGCATCGAATCAAGTCGAGGCTGCGTGCGCCTGGAGAGTGAGCCAAGCCGCGTATCATCTTAGGGAGGATATCATGCGTAAAGCATTGACCGTAGCCGCGATTGCCGTCGCGGGTTTTACCACAACTGCCGCCCTGGCAGACGGCCACGCCAAAACGGTTGGCGTCAGCTGGTCCAACTTTCAGGAAGAGCGCTGGAAAACCGACGAAGCCGCCATCAAGGCCGCCCTGGACGCCGCTGGCGCGAACTATATTTCTGCTGACGCACAGTCTTCTGCGTCCAAGCAGCTTGCCGATGTTGAAAGCCTGATTGCTCAGGGCGTTGACGCGCTGATCATCCTGGCCCAGGACAGCGCCGCCATCGGCCCGGCTGTCGACGCTGCTGCAGACGAAGGCATCCCGGTTGTGGGCTATGACCGCCTGATCGAGGACGCGCGCGCCTTCTACCTGACCTTCGACAATGTCGAAGTTGGCCGCATGCAGGCCCGCGCCGTTCTGGCAGCCCAGCCGAAGGGCAACTATGTCATGATCAAAGGCTCCCCAACTGACCCGAACGCTGACTTCCTGCGCGGCGGCCAGCAGGAAGTGCTGCAAGCGGCGATTGACGCGGGCGACATCACCATCGTGGGCGAAGCCTACACGGATGGCTGGCTGCCTGCCAACGCACAGCGCAACATGGAGCAGATCCTGACCGCTCAAGACAACAAGGTCGATGCGGTTGTGGCCTCCAATGACGGCACCGCTGGCGGTGTTGTGGCCGCGCTGACCGCGCAAGGCATGGACGGCATCCCGGTATCGGGTCAGGACGGCGACCACGCTGCACTGAACCGCGTGGCCTCTGGCACCCAAACGGTCTCCGTCTGGAAAGACGCCCGTGAGCTGGGCAAAGCGGCTGGCGAGATCGCTGTGGCCCTTGCCAACGGCACTGCTGCAGCCGACGTGGCAAACGCGCAATCGTGGACCTCCCCCGCCGGGACCGAGATGACGGCCGTCTTCCTGAATCCTGTCCCTGTGACCAAGGACAACCTGTCGGCTGTTGTCGACGCGGGTTGGATTGCCCAGGACAAGCTGTGCCAAGGCGTCAGCGGTGGCCCTGCGCCCTGTAACTAAGCATTGAGCTAAGTTCATAAAATCCGGAACGCCGCGCCCCTTCGCGCGTGGCGTTCCCACCCTCACCCCCTGCCACACCGTTTTAAGCCTGCCGCAGCCCCGCTGACCCCCACGCCGACAGACGGAGGGTCACGCCAATGGGCTGCCGCCAAGCCGGGAATTCGCGTCATGTCCGACACCACGCAAAGCACCGCAGCCCCGACCAAGCGCAACTTCTTTCAGACGCTGGAGATCGACACCCGCCTTCTGGGCATGATTGGCGCCTTTGTGCTTGTCTGTCTGGTCTTCAACATGATGACCGATGGCCGTTTCCTGACCCCGCGAAACATCTTCAACCTGACGATTCAGACCGTCTCTGTCGCCATCATGGCCACGGGCATGGTTTTCATCATCGTCACCCGCCACATTGATCTGGCCTGCGGCGCGCTGCTGGCGACCTGCTCCGCCCTTATGGCGATGACCCAGACGCTTTACCTGCCCGGCTGGGTCGGGCTGCCCCTCGGCCACCCGGCCATCCCCTACATCGCCATCGCCGTTGGTCTGATCGCGGGCACAGGCATCGGCGCGTTTCAAGGTTATCTGGTGGGTTACCTGACCATTCCGGCCTTTATCGTGACGCTTGGTGGGCTGCTCGTCTGGCGCAATGTCGGCTGGTACCTGACCGATGGCGCCACCATTGGCCCGCTTGATGCGACTTTCATGCAGCTGGGCGGCATCAACGGCACACTCGGCGAGTTCTGGAGCTGGGTTCTGGGATTCATTGCCGTGATCGCGGCGCTCTGGGCCTTGTTTGCCGCCCGCCGCAACAAGATTGCGCATGACTTCCCGGTCAAACCTGCCTGGGCGGAGGCCGCGAATGCGGCGATAATCGCGGGCGGTATTCTGGGCTTCATTGGCATCCTGAACGCCTATGAAATCCCCCAAGGCCGGCTGAAGCGCCTGTTCGAGGCCGCGGGCCAGGAAGTGCCAGAGGGCTACACCGCCTCTTACGGGTTGCCCTTCTCCGTCCTGCTGTTGATCGCCGTGGCGATCGGCATGACAGTCATCGCCAAGAAAACCCGGTTGGGCCGCTACATCTTTGCCACCGGCGGCAACCCTGACGCGGCGGAGCTTTCAGGCATCAATACAAGGCTGCTGACGGTCAAGGTCTTTGCCCTCATGGGGGCGCTTTGTGCGCTGTCCGCGGTTGTGGCCTCCGCCCGTCTGACGAACCATTCCAACGATATCGGCACGCTGGACGAGCTGCGCGTCATCGCGGCCGCGGTCATCGGGGGCACAGCGCTGTCAGGGGGTATCGGCACGATCCACGGTGCGATCCTTGGTGCGCTGATTATGCAGTCGCTGCAATCGGGCATGGCCATGGTCGGCGTCGACGCGCCGCTGCAAAATATGGTCGTTGGCACGGTGCTGGTGCTGGCCGTTCTCATCGACATCATCTACCGCAAACGCACAGGAGCCAAGTGATGGACACGCCCCTTGTCGACCTTCGCAATATCTCGATCTCCTTTGGTGGCGTGCGCGCTGTTGATAATGTCTCGCTTGATCTGCATGCGGGCGAGGTGGTCGGGCTTCTGGGCCATAATGGTGCCGGCAAGTCCACGCTGATCAAGATCCTCTCAGGCGCCTATCAAAAGGACAGCGGCGAGATCTGGATCGAAGGCAAACAGGCCGAGATCAACTCCCCCCGCGATGCCCGCCGCCACAACATCGAGACGATCTACCAGACGCTGGCGCTGGCCGACAATCTCGACGCGTCCTCCAACCTGTTTTTGGGCCGCGAATTGACGACCCCGCTTGGCTTCGTCGATGACGCCAAGATGGAGGCCGAAACCGCCCGGATCATGGCCCGGCTCAACCCCAATTTCAAAAAACTGAAAGAGCCCGTATCAGCCCTGTCAGGCGGCCAGCGCCAATCGGTGGCGATCGCGCGGGCCGTCTATTTCAACGCCAAGATCCTGATCATGGATGAGCCCACAGCAGCGCTTGGCGTGCACGAAACCAAGATGGTCGCCGACCTGATCCAAGAGCTGAAATCGCAAGGGCTGGGCATCTTTTTGATCAGCCACGACACGCGCGAAATGCTGGAGCTTTGCGACCGGGTCTCGGTGATGAAAAACGGCGCGCTGGTCGGCACCGAGCGGGTTGAGGACGTGACCGAGGATGACATCCTGTCGATGATCATCATGGGAAAAAACCCGAAACGCGACGCGGCATGATTATTTCATTGCTTCAAAAATATCCCGTGGGGCGACCGTCGGGAGCGGGGCAGAGCCCCAAAGCCTGCGTGGCGAACGCAAAACATCGTGGGCCGAAGGCACATTTTGGCCGCGCGCGGTCGCGGTAGGATCAGAACCCCATGTATCTTGGCATTGATCTCGGCACCTCCTCGGTAAAAGCGCTGCTTATCGACGCGGACCAGCAGCAAGTGACTGAGGCCCGCGCGCCACTCACGGTCGACCGGCCCCATCCCGGCTGGTCGGAACAGGCTCCGGCAAGCTGGCTTGTTGCCACCCATGCCGCCATCGACGCGCTCCGCGCCAAGGCGGACCTCTCCGCGGTGCGGGCCATCGGGCTATCGGGCCACATGCATGGCGCGACTCTGATCGACAAAGCAGGCGATGTGCTGCGCCCTTGCATCTTGTGGAATGACACCCGCGCCCATGCTGAAGCCGCGCTTATGGACAGTGACCCGGCGTTCCGAAAAATCACCGGCAATATCGTGTTCCCCGGCTTCACCGCGCCGAAACTGGCCTGGGTGCAAGCCCATGAACGCCAGATTTTCGACCGCATCGCCAAGGTGCTTCTGCCCAAGGATTACCTTCGTTTCTGGCTCACGGGCGACGCGGTGTCTGAGATGTCGGATGCGGCAGGCACCTCTTGGCTGGATGTGGGCCAACGCGACTGGTCTGCGGAGTTGCTGGCCAAAACCGGCCTCGCCGCCGATCAGATGCCCCGTCTGGTTGAGGGCACCGCAGCAGCGGCCGGTCTGCGCCCGGAACTTGCCCGCAAATGGGGCATGAAGGCAGATATCCCCGTGGCCGGCGGCGGCGGCGATAATGCGGCCACAGCCATCGGCATGGGGGTTACGCAGCCCGGTCAGGCCTTTGTCTCCCTCGGCACGTCCGGCGTGCTCTTTGCGGCCACGCCCAGCTATGCCCCCGCGCCTGAGACGGCGGTTCACACCTTCTGCCACGCCCTGCCCAAAACCTGGCATCAAATGGGGGTGATCCTGTCCGCCACGGACTCGCTGGAGTGGTACGCGCGGCTGACCGGTGCCACGGCTGCGGATTTGACCGGCGCGCTTGGCACACTCCAAACACCGGGTCGCGCGATGTTTCTGCCCTATCTGGGCGGCGAACGGACGCCACATAACGACGCCCAGATCCGCGGCGCCATGATTGGCCTGGAACATGGCACCGACCGCGACGCCGGCACCCGCGCCGTGCTGGAAGGCGTGGCCTTCGCGCTGAAAGACAGCGCCGACGCATTGGCAGGGACCGGCACAAGGATCGACACGCTGCTTGCCGCAGGCGGCGGCTCCGCCTCCCGCCATTGGTTAGAGATCATGGCCACCGCGCTTGGCCAACCGATCTCGATCCCTGTTTCTGGCGATTTCGGCGCGGCTTTCGGTGCTGCTCGTCTTGGAATGATGGCGGCCACGGGCGATCTTACCCTTGCCACCCCGCCAAGCCTGGCCGCCACCATCGACCCCGACACCGCGCTGCAACCCGCCTTCGCGGAGGCGCACCACCGCTACAAAGAAACGTACACTGCCCTCAGGAGCCTCTCATGACCGACTTTTTCGCAGGCATCGCCAAAGCCCAATTTCAGGGTGAGGGCAGCACCGACCCATTTGCCTTCCGCCACTACAACCCCGATGAGCTGGTCATGGGCAAACGCATGGAGGACCACCTGCGGTTCGCCTGCGCCTATTGGCACAGCTTTGCCTGGCCCGGCGGCGACCCTTTCGGCGGCCAGACTTTTGAGCGCCCCTGGTTTGGCGACACAATGGCGCTGGCCAAGATGAAAGCCGACGTCGCCTTCGAGATGTTCGATATCCTGGGTGTCCCCTATTACTGCTTTCACGACGCCGATATCCGGCCTGAAGGCGCCGATTTCGCACAAAATACCCGCAACCTCGAAGAGATGGTCGATTATCTCGGCCAGAAGATGGAGGCCGGCGGCCCGAAACTGCTTTGGGGCACCGCCAACCTGTTTTCGCACCGCCGCTTCATGGCTGGTGCCGCGACCAACCCCGACCCTGACGTTTTCGCCTTCTCCGCAGCGACGGTCAAAACCTGCATTGATGCCACGCAAAAGCTGGGCGGTGAAAACTATGTGCTTTGGGGCGGGCGCGAGGGGTATGAAACCCTGCTGAACACTGATCTCAGGCGCGAACGCCAGCAGGCGGGGCGCTTCTTGCAAATGGTCGTCGACTACAAGCACAAGATCGGCTTCAAGGGCGCAATCCTGATCGAGCCCAAACCGCAGGAACCCACCAAGCACCAATATGACTACGACGTCGCCACCGTATACGGCTTCCTCAGGGAGTTCGGGCTGGAAACCGAGGTTCAGATGAATATCGAACAAGGCCACGCCATCCTCGCCGGCCACAGTTTCGAGCATGAGCTGGCCATGGCCGCGAGCCTGGGTATTTTCGGCTCCATCGACATGAACCGCAATGACTACCAGTCGGGCTGGGACACGGACCAGTTCCCCAATAACACGCCAGAGGCCGCGCTAGCTTACTACGAGGTGCTGAAGGCAGGCGGTTTCACGACAGGCGGCACCAATTTTGACGCCAAGCTGCGGCGGCAATCTTTGGACCCCGAGGATCTGATCGCGGCCCATATCGGCGGGATGGATGTCTGCGCGCGGGGCTTGAAAGCTGCGGCCGCCATGTTGGAAGACGGGACGCTCGAAACACGGCGCGTGGAACGCTATGCGGGCTGGGAAAGCTCTGACCTTCTGGACAGCGATCTGGAGGCCATCGCCACCAAAGTTGAGTCCGAAAACATCAATCCCGCCCCGCGTTCAGGCAAGCAGGAAGTGCTCGAAAATCTCGTAAATCGCTTTACGTAACCGGTTTCGGTCTTCCAGTCGCGAAGGTGACCTGTAATAAACGGGCATGACCGACACGATTGCCGACCTGCGCGCCGAAGCGCGCCGTCTTTTTGACATTGCCATTGCCGCCGCCGACCCTGGGGCGGCGCTTAGGCGCAAGTTTCGAGCGCCACAACCGGGTGCAGATGGGCGCGTGATCGTCGTGGCCATCGGCAAGGCCGCCTGCCCCATGCTGGCAGAGGCGCTCGCGCTGCTGAAAAGCACGTGGTCCGGGCCTGTCACCGCTTTCGGCATCACCAATTACGAGAACGCGGTCGAGATACCGGGGGCTGAGATCCGTGCCGCAGGCCACCCCGTCCCGGATGCAAATGGACACGCCGCAGCGCAGGCACTGGCGCAGCTGATTGGGTCGGCCCGCGCTCAGGACCGGGTGGTTGCGCTGATCTCCGGGGGCGGCTCCGCGCTCGCCCCCTTACCCGTCCCCGGCGTCACGCTGGCGCAGAAGGCGCGGGTCAACGAAGTCCTGCTTGGCGCCGGTTTCGACATCGCGCAGATGAACCTGATCCGCCAGCAACTGAGCCAGCTAAAAGGCGGCGGGCTGCTGCGTCACGCGGCCCCCGCCCCGGTGGAGGCCTACATTCTGTCCGACGTGGTGGGCGATGACCTGCGGGTGATTGCGAGCGGCCCAACAGTTGCCCCGATTGGCACAAAAGCGGACGCCCGGGCCTTGTTAGAGCCTGTTTGGGCGTCCCTCCCCGCTTCCGTCACCGCGCATCTTTCGACGGCGGATAGCCCGTCACGTCTGCCCGAGGCGCAAAACCATCTGATCTGTTCGAACCGGATTAGCCTGAACGCTGTGGCCGCCGCCCATCCCGGTGCGCGCATCATAGATGACCGGCTGGAGGGCAATGTGGCTGAGGTTGCTCCAAAGCTGGCCGCGATACTCAATGATGCCCCCTCCGGCGCGGCGCTATTGTTTGGGGGGGAAACGACGGTCACCCTGACCGGCACGGGCAAAGGCGGCCGCAATCAGGATCTCGCGTTACGCATGGCGCTGGCCGACATCCCCGGCGCGTGGGTGTTTCTGTCAGGCGGCACGGATGGCCGCGACGGCCCAACAGATGCGGCAGGTGGGTTGGTGGATGCCGGCACGGCGCAGCGGATCCGCGAAGCCGGCCATGACGGCGGGGCGCTGCTGGCCAATAACGACGCCTATCCGGCGCTTGGCGCGGCGGGTGATTTGGTGATGACCGGCGGGACAGGGACCAATGTGGCCGATGTTCAGATCATGCTGAAGGCCTAGGGTTAGCCTTGACGCGCCGTCTCGGTCCTCATCTGCGCCGCTACCATCTGCTGCGGCCCGTCAATCACAACGCCTCCCCGGTCCAGGACAATCATCCGGCCACAAAGTGCTGCGAGATCGGGGGCGTGGGTGGCAATAAGCGCCGTCCGGCCTTGCAGCCACTGCGCCAACCGCGCCAACAGCAAGGCCCGCACCTGGCCATCAAGCCCGTCCAGCGGTTCGTCCAATAACACGACCTGCGGATCGCGCAGCCAAAGGCGGGCAAAGCCCAGCTGCACTGCCTCCCCTCGCGAAAAGTTTTGGCAGGAAGTGTCGAGCTTGGCGAACGTATGCTCCATTCCCGCAAAGCGTAGGGCCCGGTATAGGCGCGCCTCTGGCATCAAGGGCATGCCGTCAAGCAAAGCTGTCCGCAGGGTCAGGTCGGGGTTGCACACGGCATCCGGCACCAGCGCGACCCCACGGTTTAAGTCATGCTTGTCGAGCAGCGATAGCGGCACACCATCAAGTAAAACCTGCCCCCGTTCGGGCGCCTCAACCCCGGCAAGAATCCTTATTAGGGTCGATTTACCGGAGCCGACAGTGCCCGTGATCGCCACCGCCTGCCCGTCTTCGATGACAAGCCGGTCAATCATCAACCTCGCCTCCGGCAGCCCGACATCCCTCAACGCAAATCGGCCGTCAAACCGAGGGCGGCGTAGTTTTGCAGTCGGTTTCTTTTCGTCCCGGCGAGCGCCGAGCAGCTTACTTGGCCACCAAGCCCGCGCGCCTGAGCGACGCGGGAAGATCACCTCGCCATCGTCATAGTCCACAGGTGTTTTCAGCGCGATCTTTCCCGTGTCGTCAGCGACAAGCACAGCCGAAGACGCGAAGCGCCTCGGGGGTTTGCCCAACCTGACCGGCACGCCGCACAGCTCCAGCGCCTTCGCCAAATCTGCAAGCTCAACCGCCCCGCTTGCGGCACCCACCTGCGTCAGAGCGTGCAGAATATCGACGGGATAAAGCTCGACCCCGGCAGCCACTGCCAGACCCGCTGCCGCCTTGGCCGCCGCGCGGTCCGCCCGCATATCGGCAGCCCCGGCAAATCGCACAGGCACCACCTGCGCGGCGGTTTGCTTTACAAGTACGCGGCCGGATGATCCGTCTGCAGCGGCAAAGGTCAGAACGGGCGCCGTCATGGCGCACATCTGCGCACTGTTCCAATACTTAAGCCACCGGCTCCGCTGCGGCCCACGAGGCTATAGCGGGCATGTTGATTGCCCCGTTTCATATTACTTCCACCCTGCCTTGCGGGCGGCTTTTGCCGCCTCGTATCATTGCGGCAAACCTAGCGGGCGGCACGCCATTGGCCCAAATGAAATCAGGAAGTCAAAGCAAAAGCCGATTCCGAAATCGCCGATCTATGGCCAAAAAGCCACGATATCGGCCTATCTGCGGTGTTGAGTGGGTCCTGCGGCATCCTCGGTCTGGATCACGCGGAAACATGACGCCTCCCCCGTCATTGCAGGCGTCAGGCTGTGTTCCAGCCCAGGTGGCAGCGCACAGGTGTCGCCCGGGTTCAGCACAGTATGCCCCCCGTGCCAGGACAGCTGCCAGTGGCCCCGCATCGGCATCAACACGCAGTTGCGGCTGCACGACTGAGCGCCCTCAAGCAGGGACGTCCTCGACAGAAATTCGACGTCAAACCCCGGCCTGTCGCGCAGCATCGCGTCCGCGCCGATGACCTGCGCAGGTTGTCGGTCTGACAGCGCCATCATATCCCAGTAGCGGGCGACAAAATGGGGGACGACCTCGGCGGTGGTGGGTTCTGGGTAGTTCGCCAGCTCAGCCTCGCTCAGCAGCGGCATGGGGTTCACGCCGGAAGGCAGGCTCTGGCCCTTCTTGCTGTCATACAGCTTGCCATTCTCGCCCAGGATCAGCCCGTGGTCCTGCGCGTCCTCGATCACCTGCGGCGCCCAGATCACGCCACCGCCCGCGTCATCCCCGCCCAGGATCGCCATGATCATCCCGTAATCCGTGCCGACATTCTCGAACCCGCGAAAAATGCCCGTGGGGATGTTGATGATGTCGCCCTCTTCCAGCAGCACCTCGCCCGCGTCACCATACCGGCCCCAGAAAAATCGCCAGCGGCCTTTGAGCACAAAAAACACCTCAGCCGTTCGGTGCGAATGCAGCGAGTTTCGGCATTTCGGCGGCTGGCCTGCGGCCCCGATATTAAAGCCGATCTGATCCGCGATATGGACATGCTGGTCGGGGCTTTCGGAGACCCCGCCGCCGATGATCGTGAAATTCTCTTTCTGGTCGCTGCCCGGTGTGTGGGCGTCGATAAAGGCCGTTTTGCAAGGGATCAGCTCACCATAGCGGACAATGCGGGTGGTCATCTCTTCAGGTGTCATGGACAGCATCCTTCTTGCATAACTTCGTAGCACCTTACGCTGCCTGAATACGTATTCAAGTGCAATGTGCGGGTATCAGAGCCGCCGCTGCAAAACCACACGGTCCTGATCGTCCTCATCCCCACCAGGCGCATCGCGCAGATGAGTAAACCCGTGTCGCTGCCAGAACCGCAGACCTTTCGGGTTCTGCGTAAACACCGCCACCTTTAATGTCTCGGCCCCGGTGTTCTGCGCCAGCCGCACGCATTCGCGCAGAATTTCGGTCCCCAATCTCTGCCCGCGCGCATCCACACGCATCAGCAGCAGGCCGATATACCATTCGGTCGCCGTCTCGTATCCGGGTGCGGTGTTCAGAAGGCCAAGCAGAGAGCCGTCAGCGGCCTCAACCCCGAAGGACAGGATATCGTCTTTCGTCCGTTCTGGCGGCACATCGGCAAAGAACCCCTTGACCCAAAGCGCGTCCGGTTCCCGCCCGGTCTCCATCAGAATGTAGTCGCGCGCCTGTTCCGCGCAGGTCAGAACGCGGGCGCTGTCAGCGGCCTCGTTCAGCAAAACCAGCTGCCAGTCTTCGGCCATTTTGCGCCCCCCCTCAGTGTTCAAGCATCTTCAGGCAGCCGGGGTGCGGCCGCGATCAGCTTCTTCGTATAGGGGTGCTGCGGGGATTGAAAAACCGCCTCCGTCGCACCTTCCTCCACGATGCGTCCCGCCTGCATCACCAGCACCCGGTCGGTGATGGCGCGCACGACCGACAGGTCATGGCTGATGAACAGATAGGTCAGCCCATACTGCTGCGACAGCTTCGCCAGCAGGTCCAGAATTTGCGCCCGGATGGAGACATCAAGGGCCGATACAGCCTCGTCCAGAATGATCAGCTCAGGCTTGATGATCAGCGCTCGGGCAATCGCGATCCGCTGCCGCTGTCCGCCGGAAAACTCATGGATATACTTATGCTTGTCGGACGGTACTAATCCTACGGAGGTCAGGCTTTCGTCAATCTCATCCTCCCGCGCCTTGCGGCCAAACAGATAGAACGGTTCTGAGACCAGCCGCGCGACTTTGTGGCGCGGATTGAACGAGCCGAACGGGTCCTGAAACACCACTTGCATCTTTCGGCGCAGCTGCGGCCGGGGCTTGCCCTCCATAAATACCGGTGCACCATCGAGCGATATTTGGCCGCCCTGCAGCCGCTCCAACCCCAGAATGGCGCGGGTTAGGGTCGATTTTCCGCAGCCGCTTTCGCCGACAAGGCCCAGACTTTCGCCGCGCCTGATCTCGAAGCTGACATCATCGACGGCGCGAAACCGCTCCGCCCGACCAAACAGGGTCTTGCGCGGCAACGGGTAGCTGCGCACCACATTTTCCACCTTCAGCAGCGGGGCAACGGCAGCAGGTCCGTCGCGGGCAGGCCGATGGCCGGAGGCCGCAAACAGCGCTTTGGTATAGGGATGGGTCATGTCGCGGTGCAGGCTTGGGCCCGGTCCCTGCTCCACCACCCGGCCCTCGCGCATGATCGTGATCCGATCAGCGATGCCCGTGACCACCGCAAGGTCATGGGTGATCAGCATCACCGCGATACCGTCCTCCGTCACCAGCTGCTTGAGCAGCGACAGGATCTCCGCCTGCGTGGTCACATCCAGCGCCGTGGTAGGCTCATCCGCGATCAACAACTTGGGGCGCAGCGCGATGGCCATGGCGATGACAACGCGCTGACGCTGCCCCCCGGATAGCTCATGCGGATAACGGCTGAGCGGGAATTCATCGGCAGGCAGCTCGCACCGATCCAGCACCTCGCGCGCGCGGGCCAATGCCTGCCTGCGGGTGACATTCTCGTGGATCAACACGGTTTCAGCCACCTGATCACCAATCGTCTGTACGGGGTTCAGCGCCGTCATCGGTTCCTGGAACACCATGCCAACTGTATTGCCACGCATCGCGCAAAGCTGCGCCTCAGGCGTCTGGAACATGTCAGCGCCGTCAAGCATAACCTGCCCCTGACAGGTCGCCCCATCTGGCAGCAATTGCATCACCGACAGCGCGGTCATCGACTTGCCTGACCCGCTTTCGCCGATCACACCGTGTACCTCACCCGGCGCGATATCAAGGGTCACATCCTCCAAAATTGGAGTGCCGTGAATGGACAAGGACAGATCACGGATGCGCAGCAGGGTCATTGCACGCCCCGGCGCAGTTTCGGGTCCAGCAGGTCGCGCAGCCCGTCACCTGCAAGGTTCAGGCCCAGCACGGTCAGCACAATCGCGAAGCCCGGAAACAGGGTGATGTGGGGGGCCAGTATGAACAGGGTCTGGCTTTCAGCCAGCATCCGCCCCCAGCTTGGCGTCGGTGGTTGCGCCCCGAGGCCGACATAGGAAAGCGCCGCCTCCGCCAGAATACCGAGGGAGAATTGGATGGTGCCCTGTACGATCAGCAGGTTCGCCACATTGGGCAGGATATGCTCGACCGAGATGCGCCCCGCCCCCTTGCCCGCAACGCGCGCGGCCAGAATGTAGTCCCGCGTCCACAGCGACAGAGCCGCCCCGCGGGTGACACGGGCGAAAACGGGGATGTTGAAAATGCCAATCGCAATGATCGCGTTGACGGCAGAGGGGCCAAAAACAGCGGTGATCATGATGGCGATCAGCAATGACGGGAAGGCGAAGATCAGGTCGTTACCGCGCATGATGATCTCGTCCGGCCAGCCGCCGCGCCAGGCTGCTGCGGTCAAGCCAAGCGGCACGCCCAGCCCCATGCCAATGCCGACCGCGACCACAGCAACCGCGATGGAGGTGCGTGCGCCGACCATGATCATCGATAGAATATCGCGCCCCAGTTGATCGGTGCCAAAGGGATGCGCGGCATTGGGGGCCTGCAGCTTGTTGGCAATGTCGAGCACCGTGTGATCATAGGGTGTCCAAAGGAATGAGAGCAGAGCACCGAGCACAAAAAGAGACGTGAATAGAACACCTAGGACGAGGTTCCTCATGTTCTGATCCGCAACCGTGGATCAACCCAGGCATAGGCCAGATCGACAAGGAAATTGACAGTAATGACCGCGAAAACCAGCAGCATCACCACGCTTTCGACGACGATCAGGTCCCGTTGCGAGATGGCCTGAAAGATCAACCGCCCCAACCCGGGCAGGAAAAATACGTTTTCGATGATGATGGCGCCGGCCATGAGGAAAGAGAATTGCAACCCGATGATCGTCAGCACCGGGATCAGCGCATTTCTAAGCGCGTGGCGGCGCAGCGCTTGGCGTTTGGTCAGGCCCTTGGCGCGGGCGGTGCGGATGTAGTCCTCCGACAGGGTGTCCAGAAGCGATGACCGCATGACCCGCGCCAGGATTGAGGCCTGCGGCAGGGCAAGCGCGATGGCAGGCAAGGTCAACGCCTTCAAGCCGGCGAACACCCCTGCATCCCATCCCGGAAAGCCACCGGCGGAGAACCAGCGCAGGTTGATTGCAAAAATCGCGACCATGATCATAGCAAACCAGAAATTCGGGATCGCGACCCCCAGCTGTGTGCCGCCCATCACCGCCACATCCGTGGGCGAGCCGCGCTTGGTCGCCGCCAATATGCCCACGGGGAACGCGATCAGAACGGTCAGCGCCAGCGCGTAAAGCGCCAACGGGAGGGAGATCACGAGCCGTTCCGCCACGATCTCGGCCACGGGGGTGCGATAGGTGTAGGACGTGCCAAGATCACCTTGTAACATCCCGCCGATCCACAAGAAATAGCGCTCGGCCACCGTTGCGTTCAGGCCCAACTCATCCCGTAGCGCCGCCACGGTTTCGGGCTGTGCGTTCAGACCCAGCATGAAGGCGGCAGGGTCGCCCGGCACCACCTCGATCACGGCAAAGATCACGAGGCTCGCAACGATCAAAGAGACCAGAAGCGAGCCCAGCCGGGTGAGCGCGTATCGCCCCATATTACTTCAGCCGCTACTCGGCCCAGCTGACGGCGGTCAGGTCCACAGCCTGCGTCGGTGCATCGGCCCAGATGCCCTGCAGGTCGGCGCGGACCACGGATGTCAACGCAAGCTGGAACAGGTAGGCATTCACGTAATCTTCAGAGATAACCTTCTGCGCCTCCTGCATCATCGCGACCCGTTTTTTAGGATCATTTTCGACGTCCAAGTCACTGATCAGAGACTGTAATTCTGGATTGTCATACTGAAAATAGTAATCTGGCCGGGCATAGATGCCGATATCCATAGGCTCGGTGTGGCTCACGATGGTCAGCCCATAATCCTTGCCCTTGAAGGCCTGCTCCAGCCATTGCGCCCATTCCAGGTTGCTGATCTCGGTCGTAATGCCAACCGCGCGCAGCTGGGCTGCAATGATCTCCCCCCCGCGGCGGGCGTAGGAGGGAGGCGGCAGTTTCAGCGTCGTGGTGAAGCCATCGGCAAAACCAGCCTCCGCCAGCAGCGCCTTGGCCTTCTCGGGATCGAACTCAGAATTTGCGGTAAGGTCAACATAGGCCGGGTTATGTGGCGCAAAATGGGAGCCAATAGGCGTGCCATAGCCAAACATCGCACCATCAATAATCGCAGAGCGGTCAATCGCGTGGCTAACGGCCTGCCGCACCAGCTTGTTGTCAAAGGGCGGCAGCTTGTTGTTCATGGCCAGGATCGTCTCGCCTTCGGTATTGCCGGCCAGCACGGTGAATCGCGGATCGGCCTCGAACTGCACCAGGTTTTCGGGCGCAGGGAAGCCGTAGAACGCGTCGATATCCTCAGCCATCATCGCGGCGAAAGCGGCTGTGGGGTCGGAGATGAATTTAAACGTCGCCCCGTCCAGCCTGGCAGGCGTGCCCCAATAATCGTCGTTTCGGGTCAACGTTATACTGTCGCCCTGCCGCCAGTCGGAAAATTTGAACGCGCCGGTACCTATGGGGGTCGCCTTGATATCCTCGATGCTTTCAGGTGCCACGATCACCGCGTCGCCCCAGGCCATGTTGAACAGGAAATTACCCTGCGGCGCGCTCAGCGTCACGGTCACTGTCGTGTCGTCGGTGGCCTCCACAGTCGCGATATTGCCAAACAGAGCCTTCTGTGCGTTGGTCGAGTCCTCCGCCCGCGCCCGGTCGAGGGAGAAGACGACATCACCCGCATCCAAGACGGTGCCATCATGGAAGCTGACGCCTTCGCGCAAGGAGAAGGTGTAGGTCAGACCGTCCTCGGATATCTCCCAGCTTTCTGCCAGTCCGGGGATCACCGACCCGTCTGAAGAAAACCGCGTAAGCCCCTCAAAGACATTGGAATAAAGAACCTGATCAATCGCACCCGCAGCGGCGGAGGTCGGGTCCAGATGCGGCGGCTCCAGCTGCAGCCCAATCGTGACATCGCGCGCCATGGCACTGCCGGAAACCATCATGGCAGCCATGGCCGCCGTTCCCAAGAGTAAACGTTTCATCAATATCCCCTCCAGAAATCTGTTCGCTTCGAGTTTGAAACGGAATTGCCCCTGGGGCAAGCCGCTTGCGCCTGCGCATCCTAGTTGCGGCGGTTTCACGAGCTTGATAACGGGGGCCGAACGCGGCCAGAAGGAGCCCAGAACATGAGCGCGACCGCCCCCAAGTCGGCCCCCATGCCGGAAGATATCCGCGCCCGCAAAGGCAGGCTGCCGCTGGTCAGCCTGACTGCCTACACCACCCCTATGGCGGATCTGATGGACGGCATCTGCGATTTTGTGCTGGTGGGCGACAGCGTGGGCATGGTGCTGCACGGGCTAAGCTCTACCCTGGACGTCACGATGGAGATGATGATCCTGCACGGGCAAGCCGTGCGCCGCGGGCTGAAAAGCAGCATGCTGGTCATCGACATGCCGTTTGGCAGCTACGAGGAAGGCCCGCAGCGGGCCTTTCGCAACGCCGCCCGGCTTATGACGGCGACCGGCGCGGGGGCTGTCAAGCTGGAAGGCGGCACCGTGATGGCCGAGACGATCCACTTTCTGACGCAACGTGGCATCCCCGTCATGGCCCATATCGGGCTGACCCCGCAATCGATCCACACGCTTGGCGGCTATAAGGTGCAAGGTAGGGGGGCGGCCGCAGACCAGCTGCTGGCAGATGCCCGCGCGGTCACCGAGGCCGGGGCTTTCGCGGTGGTCTTGGAAAAAGTGCCCGAAACCCTCGCCAACCAGATCACACAAGCCGTGGAAATCCCCACCATCGGCATCGGTGCCTCCGCCCAGTGCGACGGACAAATTTTGGTGGTGGACGACATGCTGGGGCTGTTCACGGCCTTCAAGGCCAAGTTCGTCAAACGCTTCGCGCATCTTGGCGATGACGCCCGCGCCGCGATTGAGGCCTACGCGGCAGAGGTGCAGGACCGCCGCTTCCCCGGCCCAGAGCATGTGTTTGCCGACACAGCACCTGCCAAGGGCCAAAAAGCATGACCGCGCCCAAGATCATCCGCACGCTCGCTGAGCTGCGTACCGAGATCGCGCGGTGGAAAGCCGCAGGCGAGACCATTGGCGTCGTCCCCACCATGGGCGCATTGCATCAGGGGCATCTGAGCTTGGTGCGCGCCGCGAAAGAGGGCTGCGACCGGGTGATCGTCACGATTTTCATCAACCCAAAGCAGTTCAACAACCCCGAGGATTACGAGAACTACCCCCGAACCGAAGAAGACGACGCCCGCAAGCTGACGCCTCTGGCCGTCGATGTGGTCTATGTGCCGGATGGCACGCAAATCTACCCCGACGGCTTTGCCACGACCGTATCCGTCGACGGGATCACGGATGGGCTATGCGGCGCGCATCGGCCGGGGCATTTCGACGGCGTGGCAACGGTTGTGACAAAGCTGTTCACCCAAAGCCAGGCCGACCGCGCCTATTTTGGGGAGAAAGATTACCAGCAATTGCAGGTCGTCACCCGCCTCGCCCGTGATCTGGATCTGGGCGTGGAGGTCATCGGCTGCCCCACTATCCGGGAGGAAGACGGGCTGGCCATGTCCTCGCGCAACCTGCATCTGTCTGACCGCGCCCGCACATGGGCGCCGGAGCTAAACCGCGCGATGGAGGAAATGGCCGAGGGGCTACGCGGAGGCGGCGACATGGCCACGCTGCGGGCGGAGGCCATTGCAAGGATCGAGCGGGCCGGATTTACGGAAGTTGAATATCTTGACCTGCGCGCAGCCGACACGTTGGAGCTGATGGGCAGCCTCGACCGCCCCGCCCGTCTACTGGCCGCCGCCTGGCTTGCCGGTGTCCGTTTGATCGACAATATCGCGGTGAACTGACCAATGGCACCGAACCTTATCCACAGCGTTTCCAGAATTGCCACAATCCTTGCGAATTCTGGCCCATATCGCTGCCTACCCCTGATGATGAGAGAGGGGACAAACTAATGAAAGCAACGCTTGGAAGATTTCGCCTGACGCATATGGAGCGGCTGATTTTGCAGCATAAAGCGGCCAACCAATCGGACGACCCGTACAAGTCGCCCGTGTTCCAGCTGAAGGTGCTGCTGGGGGAATAGGCGCTTTTCGAGCAGTGCGCGCAGCCTGATGCGCTCGCTATGCCCCCTCGCCCGTCAATAAATCCACCATACTATGTGCCATGACCTTGGCTGAATCGAGCATATCAGCCACCTCGATATATTCGTCGGGCTTATGCGCCAGCTCCAGCAGCCCGGGCCCGTAGGCGATGCAGTTTTTCAACCGGCCAATACGGTCAATATGTTTCTGGTCATAGGTGCCGGGGCTGACGACATACTCGGCCTCCTTACCCAGCACCTGCTGCACCGCTTTCTGGACGGAGGCTACAACCGGCGCGTCTTTCTGGGTCATGGTGGGGGATACGCTCCACATTTCCCGCAACTCATAGCTGAAATTGGCGCGCTCTGATTTCAACCGTTCGAGGATGTCGACCACCTCCCCGCGCACTTCCTCCTCGCTTTCCTCGATCAGATATCGGCGGTCGATAATCATGCGGGCGCGGTCAGGGACGCAGGCCGACGGCAATCCAGTAAAATCCGCCTCAGGCTCCGCCTGCCCGCCATGGAAAGAGTTGATGTTCATCGTCGATTGCCGCGCGCCCTCCGGGACCACGGGCATGGCGGTGTGTTTCCGGGCGAGCGCGGGGAAAAGGCTGGTTTCCATCTCCTGAAGAACGGCGCCCATATGACGGACGGCGCAATCCCCCAGAAATGGCATGGAGCCATGCGCGATCTCGCCATGTGTCTCGATCTCCGCCCACCAGACGCCGCGATGGCCAAGGCAGATGCGGTCTTTCTGCAGCGGCTCGGGGATGATGACGTGATCGACATGGGCGTAATGCCCGTGTTCCGCCAGATAGGCGACGCCACCATAGCCGCCGGTTTCCTCATCTGCCGTGCCTGAGATTTCAATGGAGCCGTGGAAATCAGGGCATGCCTCAATAAAGGCCTCCGCCGCGATGATGGAAGCCGCAAGCCCGCCTTTCATGTCACAGGTCCCGCGCCCGTAAATCTTGCCGTCGATCAGCTCCCCCCCGAAAGGGTCGCGCGTCCAACCCTGGCCCACCTCCACGACGTCGATATGGGAGTTGAAATGCACGCAATCGCCCGCATGCGCCCCCTCCTTGCGGGCGATGACATTCCAGCGCGGGTATTTCTTGCTGTCGCCGGGCGTCCCCTCGCCCCGAACCAGCTGCACCTCGAACCCGGATTTGCCCAGCCGTTCTGCCAGATAGCCGCAGATCTCGCGGTAATTCTCCCCCGGAGGGTTGAGGGTAGGGATCTGCACCAGCGCCTGCGTTAGAGCGATCAGGTCTTCGCACTTGGCGTCGATCCGCGCGGCGATCCGATCAAATAGGGCGTTCATAGGGGTTATTCTCCGAACCGGGGACAGGGGCTGCAATCAGGCTATCCCTTCCCGCGCAGATGTCTATAGTCCGACGCCGTGACAAAGAACCAAACCTTGATTGTAGGCGGCGGGCTGTCAGGTCTGGCGCTGGCCGCGCAGCTGCATGCTGCGGGCCACCCTTTCACCCTTTTTGAGGCGCGTGACCGGCTGGGGGGCCGCATCATGACGCTAGAGGATGCAGGGCACGCGTTTGACATGGGGCCTGCCTGGTTCTGGCCGGGCCAGGACCGGATGCAACGATTGGCGAGCGAGCTTGGCGTGCCCGTGTTCGAGCAATTTGCCCAAGGCGATGCGGTCTATGAGGATGAGACCGGTAAGCTGCATCGCGGCACTGGTTTTGCTTCCATGGCTGGGTCGTATCGGCTGGCCGGCGGCATGAGCGCGTTGATTGAGGGGCTGGCGCAAGGGTTGCCGTCTGGAGCCATCCACCTGAACGCCAATGTGACGAAGATTGCACAGGGCAAGCTGCACCTGTCGGACGGCAGAGGTTTTGAAGGCGACCATATTGCGCTCGCCCTGCCGCCCCGGATCGCCGCCGAGATCCCATGCGAGGACGCAGGCTTCGACGCCGCAAGGGCAACAATGGCCGCGATACCGACCTGGATGGCCGGCCATGCGAAATGCGTTGCGACCTATGACCGCCCCTTCTGGCGGGAGGCCGGATTTTCGGGTGACATGGCCAGTCGCCGCGGGCCGTTGGCCGAGGTACATGACGCCTCCTCCATGGGGGGCGAGATCGGGGCTTTGTTCGGGTTTCTGGGCGTCCCGGCGGAGGCGCGCAGAAACGCAGGCGATGCGTTGAAACGGGCAGCCGTTGATCAGCTAGCGCGCTGTTTCGGCGACCAGGCCTCTACCCCGCGATCCGTGTTTCTTGTCGATTGGGCGCAGGAGGCCGCGACCGCCACGCCAAAGGATGCCGAGCCGCTTTATAGCCACCCCCGCTATGGCAAGCCGCTCGCGCTGAACGGGTTATGGCATGGCACGCTGATTTTCGGCGGCTCGGAGGTGGCGCCGGAATATGGGGGCTTCCTTGAAGGGGCCTTGGCCGCAGCCGAAGACGTGGCGCAAACCATCCTCGCAGCCAAGGCGTCGGGTTAAGCCTCACGCCCCATATGCCATATGGTACTGCCCTCAAAGAGCGGCTAGGTTGCCCCTATGGACGCTGCCCGCCTGCTTGAACCACGTACCGATCTGATCGTTTGCCCGACCTGTGACGCCGTCTACACGCTTGACCGTCCCGAGGCGGGGCAGAAGGCCGTCTGCGGGCGTTGCCATGTCGATTTGATCGCGCCGCGCCGCAAGGCCGGGCTGCAGATCATCGCCATTTCGCTGGCCGTTCTGGTGCTGGTCATCGCGGCCACAATCTTTCCGTTTCTGACGATCCGCGCGGGCGGCAGGCAGAATTCGGTCTCGATCCTTGACGCGGCTTTGGCATTTTCAGACGGCCCGCTGGTGCTGCTGGCGCTGTCCACAGCGGCGCTGATCGTGTTCATCCCGCTGTTGCGCGTTTTGCTGGCGCTGTATGTTTTGATCCCGGTGGTGCTGGACCGGATGCCCGCGCCCGGCTCGAAACTGGCGTTCCGTATGTCGGAGGCGTTGCGCCCCTGGTCGATGGCCGAGATATTCGCCATCGGCTGCGCCGTGGCATTGATCAAGATCACCGATCTGGCCGATGTCACCTTTGGCCCGGCTTTCTGGATGTTTTCGATCCTTGTGGTGCTGGTTGTGGCGCAAGACAGCTTTATGTGTCGCTGGACGGTGTGGAAATCGCTGGAAGGCCTGCGCAAATGAGCGGCGATACCGTGATCACCGCGCGCGAGATGGGGCTGGTTGGCTGCCGGCGTTGCACGCAGGTCTGGCCCGCAGATACGGCGCGCTGCGGGCGGTGCGGCGCGGCGCTGGTTTCGCGCGACCGTCTGAGCCTGCAGCGGGTCTGGGCGTGGTGGCTTGTGGGGTTTGGCTGCTACATCCCGGCCAATCTGTACCCGATGCTTAGCACCCGCACCCTGTTCACGGTGCAGGAAGACACGATCATCGGCGGCGCGATCGAGCTGGCCACCCATGGCGCGCCATTTGTGGCGCTGGTCATCCTTTTTGCCAGCGTCGTCATCCCCTTGGGCAAGTTCTTCGCGATTGCCTATCTGGCGATCAGCGTGCAGCGCCGCTCCACCGCGTCTTACCACCAACGCCACCTGCTTTATGAGGTGGTGGAATATATCGGGCGCTGGTCGATGATTGACATTTTTGTGGTGGCCATTCTGTCATCGCTGGTGCAGTTGAATACTCTGGCCGCAATCAATCCCGGAGCAGCCAGCCTGTTCTTTGCCCTGTCGGTGATCTTTACGATGCTGTCTGCCCAAAGCTTTGATTCCCGGATGATCTGGGACGTGCAGTCCCGCCAGAAAGAAACGGAAGGCGCGCATGGCTGACACCCCGCCAAAGGTCCCGATTGAGCCTGCCCGCAGTGGCGGCGCTGGCGGCCGCGTCTCTTTCGTCTGGCTGATCCCATTGGTGGCCCTTGCCATAGCCTTGGGCGTGGCCTGGCAATCCTACAATAATCAAGGGCCGGTCATCGTCATTGAATTCAAGGAAGGTGCCGGGATCACCGCAGATGAAACCGTGCTGAGGTTCCGCGATATCGGCGTCGGCGTGGTCGAGGATGTGCGCTTTTCCGAAGGTCTGGAGACGGTGCTGGCCTCCGTCCGGGTCGACAAGGAGGTGGCGCCATTCATCGACGACAGCGCCCGGTTCTGGGTAGTGCGGCCTGAGGTCTCCGCGCGAGGGATCACCGGGCTGGGGACGGTGCTGAGCGGTGTGTTCATTGAAGGCGTCTGGGATCAGGAGGTCGGCGATATACAGGACCGCTTCACCGGGTTGGAGGACGAGCCGCTGTTTCGACCCTCCCGACCTGGCCTTGAGATCGCGCTGCGCGCCACCGCCAATGGGCAGCTGACCGAGAACGCCCCGATTTTTTTCCACGGCATCGAGGTGGGTCGCGTGGGCAAGGCGCGCATCTCCCCCCAGACGAATTTCGCAATTGCTGAGGCCATCATTTACGAGCCGCATGACCGTCTGATCACACCTAATACCCGCTTCTGGGATACGTCCGGCTTCAGCGTGTCCATCGGGGCCAGCGGGGCGGAGGTTGATTTCACGTCGCTGGCCACGCTGATTTCAGGCGGCATCTCGTTCGAGACCTTTGTCTCCGGCGGCGAAGCTGCCAGCGACGGTGAGCTGTTTCAGGTCTATGTGGATGAGGATCTGGCCCGCAACTCCGTCTTCAACGCCTCTGAGGTGGAGGAGCTGCAGGTCGCCGTCATCTTCGATGACAACATTGCGGGCCTGACCGTGGGCGCGAATGTCGAGCTTAGCGGGTTGAAAATCGGCGAAGTCCAGAACGTCTCCGGCTTTATTGATCGCGGCACTTTTGGTGACAGCCGCGTGCGCCTACGGGCGGTCCTCGCGATCCAGCCCTCCCGGCTTGGTCTGGCCGGCACCCCCTCCCCCGACGCGGCGCTGAGCTTTCTGGACGCGCGGGTGCGCGAGGGGTTGCGTGCGCGGCTGGCAAGCGCCGGGCTTCTGACCGGCGGGCTGAAGGTGGAACTGGTGATGCTGGACGATGCCGCTATTGACCGGATCGAGAACCTTCAGGCCGATGCCCCCGTGATCCCCAACACGAGAAGCCAGATTGCCGACCCGACCGCCACGATCGAAGGCGTTGTAACCCGGTTCAACAACCTGCCGATTGAAGAGCTTCTGACCGCAGCAATTGATTTCCTGAATTCTGCGCAATCCTTCGTAGGCAGCGAGGCGTTGCAAGGCGTGCCGGGCGAGGTGTCGGGGCTATTAGGCGATGTGCGCGGGCTAGTGACATCAGACGATATCAAGAACGTCCCCGTCCTGCTGAATGCGACGCTGACCCGAATGGAAGGCATTTTGCAGCAGCTTGAACAGGAGCAGCTGGTCGCCCGTCTGATGGGGGCCGTCGACGCTGCGACCAATGCCGCAGATGGCGTGACCGCGAGTGTAACAGGCGTCCCCGATCTTCTGGATGCCGTGCAGGCCGTCGCCGAGAAAGCACAGGCCCTACCGGTGGAGACGCTGCTGGAAGAGCTCGCACAGCTTAGCGATACCGCGAGCGCCGTGATTGGCAGCCCCAGTTTCAAGGCGCTGCCTGCCGATCTGAGCGCCGCCTTGGCCGAGATCGAGGCGACATTGGCGGCCCTGCGGGAAGGCGGATTGATCGAGAATGCGAATGCGACGCTGGCCTCCGCGCGGTCGGCGGCGGATACGGTCGCCGATGCCGCCGATGACCTGCCCGCATTGGTTCAGCGCATGGCCACCGTGCTCAACCAGGCCAGCACGACGATTCGCGGCTTCGACCAAGGGGCCGAGATCAGCCGCAGCGCCGAAGCCGCCCTGCGTGAAATTCAACGTGCGGCCGAGGCGCTGGCCTCGCTGGCACGCAGCATCGAGCGTAACCCAAGCTCCCTGATCAGAGGACGGTAACCCATGATACGCAAAACCCTGAGCGCCGCCGCGGTTTTCGGCCTGGCTGCCTGCGCCGCAGCAGAGGTCGACCGCTTCGCCGCCCCGATGCCCGAGGTGACGGAAAGAATCAGAATAGGCTTCAGCTCTGTCGAGATACGGGATGTCACCCTTCCCAGCTACGCCGCTGCGGAGGAAATCCATTCAGAGACGCCTGGAGGGGTATTGAAAAGCTCGACCGCGATCCTGTGGGCCGATACACCGGAGCGGGCGATTGCGCTGGAACTCAGTCGCAACCTTGCCAGATTGTCCGGCGCGCGCGTGGCCTCCGACCCCTGGCCGTTCGAGGCCTTCCCCGATGCCCGGCTTGAGGTGCGTTTTGAGACGCTCCTTGCTGGCGCGGACGGCAGGCTTCGGGCCTCTGGCCAATATTTTGTGGCTGTAGAAGAGGGACGTGAACGCGCGGGATTGTTCGATCTGGCCGTGCCCTTTGATCCAGCGACCGGCCCTGCGGATATCGCCCGCGCGAGGGCTGACATCATCCTTGATCTGGCAGAATTCATCGCACGCAACGGGCTCAAGTAGGCCGGAACTCGCTGAAAGGAGCGAGCCCGTCAGTTGTAATGCAACTGACGGGCTCCTCTGGGGTAATAGGGTCAACAGCGCATTGGACTAAGGTTTGGTGCTAAAATACTCAGGACTGGAGCACTCGTTACGCTACGCTGTTGACCGTACCGACTGTAATTGTCGATGTGCTATACTTGCGGGTAGCGCGTGAGTAATGCGTGAGTTTGGCGCAATCCCAAGTGCTAAAAATCCGTTAACAAGGGGAATTTCTTGAAATATTCGGCATAAATGTGAATTTCCCTAAGAAAATGTCACGGATCTTCATGGTGTTACGTGTGCGTCACAGAATCGCCCCATTCTTTTCACACTCACACCAACCGAACGTCAGTAATCTGCTGCCTCGGCAAAAGTCATGATGTCAAAGCGAATGCGCAGCGCGTAGCTATCCGAATTATCTTCGATCACCGCCTGACCGCCCAGCTGGACCGAAAAGGCATTTATCAGCTGCGTGCCTAGCCCCGTCCCCTCCCCCAGTCGCTCGCCCGATATAGAGTTTTCGAACAACACTTCGCATTCGGTCTCGCCGATTTTGTGGAAGCGCACACGGTACCAAGGTTGAGCGCCGTCCGTCGCGCCCATGTATTTCAGCGCATTTGTGCTGGCCTCCGCCGCCAGCAACGATAACGGCACAGCCTGATCGGGCAGCAGCCAGATCATGTCGATGTCCAGAACCTTCTCGATCTGCTGCACGTCGTCCGCCCCCACTTGCATGGAATGCTCGACGATTTCCTCCAATAGCTTGCCCGCGTTGATATGCCCGCCCTCATCCGATTGATAAAGGTCACGGTGAATGGTGGCGAGGCTGACCACGCGCTCCTGCACCCGTTTAAGGGCGAACTGGGTGTCAGGGTCCGGCGTCTTGCGGATCTGCATGTTGATGATGGAGGAGATCAGCTGCAGGTTGTTCTTCACCCGGTGATGCACTTCCTTCAACAGCAACTTGTTCTCTCGCAGCGAGTCCTCCAGCGCGGCCTCATCTTGCATGATCGACGTCGCCATCTGGCGGAAATTCTCGCTCATTTTGAACATCTCGGCGGGCATCTCCCGCTCCGACAGGTCCGCAGGCAGGGTCCGGTCACTTGCAAAATCGCGCATCTCCCCACCCAGACGGTTGATGTGGCGGATGACCAACCGGTAAACGGCAAAAAGCGACACCAGCATGCTGGCCACCCACATGATCAAAGGGAACGCGGTCAGCGGCACCAGCTGCGCGCCCAGAATGTCGCGGTTTGGTGGCTCCTCCCAAACGCCCAACACATGCAGCGCCCCTTCAATCACAGGGCTCGCCGCGTAAAGGCGTTTGCTGCCGCTTTTGGACTGGGTGTAAAGCACCGGCTCTTCCGCAGTGATCAGGTCGGCCACATCCATGTTGGCGGGCAGATGGTCCGTCGCCGCATCCTGGTCCAGATTGAGGGCCAGCGTTTGCCCTGCCCCCGTCGTAAGGAACAAGGCCGTCGGAGTATCGGGCAACCGGCCGGCGGCATCTTGATTGACGCGGTCTACGGCGAAAGTAATGCGAACGAACCCCTCAAAACGCCCATCCTCGACCACAGGCGTATAAAGCATTAAAGCGCCAACCCCGCTTCCGTGGCTGACGCGTATCAGATCAACGATCCGTCTGGGTTGCTCAAGCCCTGCCATGAATGTCGGGTCCGCCGACATGTCGAGAGCATTGCCATTGAAGCTACATCGCACTCTGCCGTCGGGCGGGATGAAAACAGCCGACATCAGGTTTCGGTCAGTCGCCACGAATTTTCCCAGAAGATCGACGCAGACCCTCGGGTCATGGCGAAAGAGGGAGGAACTGGCAGCCAACGCCTGAGCTGAGCCAAAGGCCTTTTCAATCGCAAGCCGTTTTTCGACCGCTGCCTGCTCGTTCAACGCGACAATTGCCAGCTCTGCGTTTTTCTGCGCCTCGATCCCGATTTGGCGGGTTTGCATAACCGCAATAAGTCCAACAGGCAAAAGCGCGATTAGCAACAGACCAAAGAGCTTTGCCCCAAGACTATTGAACCAGGCGTCAGGCTGTTGGTCTTTCGGTGTCAATGCGTTCGGCCACCATTAGAGCTTACCACCGCCATGGTGGCACTATCTGTGAGTTCCAGCGCATCATCATCATTGAGTTCAAGCAGTTCTGCCAAGCGGTTGCGCCCACGGTTGACCCGGCTCTTGATTGTCCCGGTCGCAACGCCACACATCTCCGCAGCTTCGTCATAGGCAAAGCCGTTGGCACCGACGAGGATCAGCGCTTCACGTTGTTCATCGGGCAATTGCTCAAAGGCCTTACGAAAATCGGCCAGTTGCAACCGGCCGTCATGGCTTGGTTTCACCGAAAGGGTTTCCGTGAACACACCGTCTATATCTGCGACTTCCCGGTTCAACTTCCGACGGCTTGAATAGAAGGTGTTTCGCAGGATCGTGAACAACCAGGCGCGCAGATTAGTGCCCGCCTGAAACTTGTCGATATTTGTCCAGGCCTTCACAATAGTGTCCTGAACCATGTCGTCGGCCGTCGCACTGTTGCGCGTCAGGCTAAGAGCGAAGGCGCGCAAGGCAGGCAGGTGCTCAGGCAGTTCATCACGCGGGTCGGCCGCTTTGATGTCCGACACCATCATTTGTCGCCACTCTGATCTGATTGCCCGTCCTGCTCCTTGAGCTTCGAAAGCAACTCGACAAAACGGTCGGGCAGCGCCTCGTCCTGCATGTCCGCATAGACAAGCTTCAAGCTGTCATCAATCAAGGATTGAGCCCTTGGATTGATCGTTTTTTTCTGGTCGCTCATCGGAGGCCTGCTACATTTTTTCGGGGTTACTTCACTTGTTATCTGGAACCGAACAACCTTTGCATGCGTTTGGTTCCGAAAAAAATGCTGCCTTGGGTAGCAATCGTATCAGCAGGAGGCAATATGTCTGATATCACCGTAGAAATCGGTACCCACCTTCCATTCCTGCGCCGCTATGCCCGTGCCCTAACCGGTTCGCAAACCAGTGGCGACCAATATGCAGCGGCAACAATTGAAGCGATATTGGAGGATCGCTCCACCCTAAACTCGGCAAGTAATGTAAAGGTCGGACTGTTCAGGTGTTTCCATTTAATTTGGGTAACATCCGGTTCCCCCGTCATGGGGGAAGAAACAGGTCTGCGCGCCGCTGCGCAGCGCCATCTTCAAAGCCTGACCGAAAACACCCGCGAGGCGCTGCTGCTCAGCACAATCGAAGCCTTCGAAACGGCCCAGATCGCTGAGGTTATGGCGATCGGGGAAGATGAAGTCACATCGCTTCTCAAAATCGCTCAGACGGAGATGGAGCGCAGCGTTTCGGGTAAGGTGCTGATCATCGAGGATGAGCCGATTATTGCAGCCGACCTGGAAAGCATCGTCGCCGATCTGGGCCACAAAGTGACCGGCATCGCGCGGACCCATCATCAAGCGGTTGAGATTGGTCAGCTGGAAGCGCCGGACCTCATTCTGGCCGACATTCAGCTGGCCGACAGCTCCTCCGGGATTGACGCCGTGAACGAGCTGCTATCCGCCATGGGTGAACGCCCGGTCATCTTTATTACTGCATTTCCGGAGCGCCTGCTGACAGGTGACAAGCCTGAGCCCGCGTTTCTGATCTCAAAGCCATACCGGGAAGATCAGGTGCAATCCGCCGTCAGTCAGGCGATGTTCTTTGCATCCACCGAGTCTCTGAAAGCATAAGCTGTGGCTCGCATCGCAAAACCTGCTGCCTCGCAAAACGAGGGCGAGCTGCAAGCGACAGAGCCCCCAACACCAACCCTGCCCGCGCATCTAGCGCCGGTAGGGTTGTTCAACCGGTTGACTTACGAGGCGCGGTTGGGCGGGCATCAGCCACACCATGCACCGACAGGGCCTGAACAGAAGCGAGCGCCGCGCCGATAACCTCCGGCGTGAATGGGGAACAGATTACTGGCCACCTCCGCAGCTTCGCATATGCGCGTGATTTTTCACCATTTAGCACAAGGATCTGCCCGCCAAGGCGCTCAATATCGTCATCTAGGTTCCAAATCGCCAGTTTCGCAGCCGGCACACAGATAAAGGCCGCATCTAACCGCGACTGCCGCTGAAGCAAGGAGCTGGCGCTCTCGAAGTTGAAGGCAGTCAGTATTCGTGCGTCGGGTTGCAGGTCTTGCAAAATCTCGGTCAGGTCGACCGCGACGACCTGATCAGCACATAAAATGAGATGAGTTGCTGCCATTCTCGCCCCTTTCGAAAAGCAAGAGCCGAGGATGGAACAAATCTGCCGTTAACGCATTAACCTATGACATAGCTAACGGGACTAAGTAATGGCAGTTAAATGCGCGAATTGCCCGCTCCGCAGACGTGAACTGTTTGTCGAGCTGGCGAGGGATGAAGTTGAGTTCATGCAGCGTTTTAAGGTTGGCGAATTGGTTGTTGACCCTGGGACACCGCTGCTTATGGAGGGCTCAAATAGCCCCCAACTCTATACCGCATTATCAGGTATGGGGTTGCGGTATAAACTTTTGAAGGACGGCAAACGTCAGGTCATCAACTTCGTGATGCCAGGTGATTTTTTGGGTCTGCAGGCCAGCGTTATGGGCGAGATGGGCCATTCGGTTGAGGCCACGTCGCGCATGACCCTATGCGTTTTTGACCGTTCCGAATTCTGGTCTTTCTTCAAGGCACATCCAAGCCGGGCCTTCGATTTAACATGGCTCGCCGCCGTGGAAGAACATTTCCTGGGCGAAACGTTGGTCACGGTTGGTCAACGCACTGCACTTGCTTCGATTTCCTGGGCACTTTTGAAGCTGTTCCAGCGCGGCAAGCAGTTGGATCTGGTGCGCGACGCCAGCATGGCGCTCCCATATCGGCAGCAAGACCTAGCCGATGCACTGGGCCTATCGCTTGTGCACACAAACAAATCCCTGGCGAAGCTGCGTCAGTCGCAACTGGCGAGCTGGAGCGAGAAAAGACTGCACGTCATGGACGAGAACGCCTTGGCAAAACTTGCTCAAACCGATGCTAAGCCGTTGCCGCGTAGACCGATTATGTAGGAAATCGGTTTGGCCCTGCTGCGTCAATCTGCAGCAAAGCCCAGTTTGTGGATGGCGGCGCGGGCTTGTGCCTGTTCCTCCTGCGTACCGCCCAGAAGCAGCACATTTAGCGCGGACATGGTGCGGCTCAGGGACCGGTCGCGGATCATAGCCGAAAGCACGTCCTCTTCCGACCGGCCTTCCTCTGACAGCACGCGGTCGGCAGCGTTCCGCAATTCGGTTGTATAAAGTGACATGAGCGGCCTCCGTTGCTTTCATAACCACCCAGTAACCGTAGGCGAATTTAGGGTCAGTCAAAGCAGAATTTCTCCTGCAGACCAGTTATCCCCAGAAAGCAGTGGGCCGGGCTTCGGTTCCGATCAAATGATGCGAAAACGGGCACGTATTTCGGCGTCCTGAGCAGCGCTCAGGTGGGTGGGTGGATGATCTGCCAAGATGGCCTTGGCCTGCGCCTTGGCCCGCTGCCACGCGTCCTGACCACCGCTTTCCTGCCAGGAGGTAGGCTGCGCGCGATCCGCAAGGGCTGGGTAGAAATAGTCCCGCTCCATCGCGGCGTAGGTATGGTCGCTGCCCAGAAAATGCCCCTCATCCAGGACAGATTTGCAGATCGCATCAAAGCCCAGGTTTTCCTCGGTGACCTCGACCCCGCGCAGGGCGCGATAGGTCATGGCATGCATCTCGTCATCCAGCACAAACGCCTCGAAGCTTGCGCCCAGCAAGGCCGCGGTCATCCCCGAGCTTTCATAAATCAGGTTGCCGCCCGCCAGCGCTGCGGCGAGGCTCGTCATCCCCTTCTCGACCCCGTATTGCGCGTCGATGGCCTTGGCGTCTGTCATAGAGGCCGCGACGCCGGACGGTAGGCCCAGCCAGTTTGACAGCTGTGCGGAGGCCGCATTCAGCAGCACCGTCTCCCCTCCGCCGCCCGCAAAAGCCCCGCTGCGCAGGTCAATGACAAGCGGCCAGTTGGAGAAGATCATCGGAAAGCCCGGTGCTATGACATTCACCATCACAAGGCTCGCCAAGGTCTCCGCCAGTGATTGCGCGAGAAACCCGGCCAGCGTCGCAGGCGCCGTGGCCCCTGCCTGTGCGGCGGTGATGCAGGACATCGGGATGTTATGCTCGATACATTTATAGACCACATCAACCGCGTCCTCCCCGAACCGCATGGGCGAAATAACAGGTGAGATATGCGCCTTGACGAAGGGCCGTTTCGCGAACGCCCCCTCCCCGCCTGCCGCAATGTCGAAAAGGGCGACGATGGGATCGACATGCTCCGCCACGGTGAAGGCTGTGGCGACGGGCTTGGTGGTGTTTTTCATCAGCGCGTAGGCGGTATTCACATCAAGGTCAAACATATCCGGCACATCTGTCGCGATGCAGCAACGGGTGAACCAGGCCACGTTTTCAAGCCTGTCCTGAAGCCGGGTGAAGTCATGCAGATCTTGCAAGGTAGAGGGGCGGTAAAGCCCTGTCTCGATATCAAGCGTGTTTACCGCCGCCCCGCCCGTGCCGAAGTACACCCGGTCGTCGCCCACCTCGATGGAGCGGTCTGGGTCGCGCCCGTGCAGCGTGAAACGCTTAGGTGCCGTGTCGATGGCATCTTCAACAAGGGCGCGCGGAAGCCCGATGCGTCCGCGTTCTAACGGCTCTGCCCCTGCGGCCAGCAGGTCCGCCCGCAGCCGGTCCGGCACCTCGCCCATGCCTAGCTCCGCCAGCAGTCGCAGCGCGGTTTGGTAGACCTTTTGCAGGTCTGGCTCGCTCAACGGGCGGTACATGCCACCGCGCGCGCCGGGGGGGGCTGGGTTGGTTTGCGGCGGTGCGGCGCGTTGCGCCAGCCGCGCCGCGCGGCCTCCGGTAGATCTTCTGCTCATGGCGCCACGTGACACCGAAGCGGGCGCATGCTGCAAGAAAAATACGCGTGCCCTTCGGGAAGATTGAAACCGCGTTTTGATAGGTTGAAATGACCACGGTACCGGATTGACCTAGCACCGTTTTTCTAGTCCCGATGGCGCAAAATGGAGGCTATGGCATGAAATCTCAGACACGCGTGGTGGTTATTGGCGGCGGCATCGCGGGCTGTTCGACCCTGTACCATTTGACCCAGGAGGGGTGGAGCGACGTGGTGCTGGTCGAACGGGACGAACTGACCTCCGGCACGACATGGCATTCCGCAGCACAGGTCACAAATTTCGGCATGAACCAGACGATGGTGGGGCTGAAAACCCATTCCATTAACCTCTACAAGGACCTCGCCGCCGACCCTGACTACCCGGTCAATTACAACCATGGCGATGGCGGCATACGGCTGGCCAATACCGAGGCCCAGATGGAGGGGTACCGGCACTTCTCTTCCATGGCGCGGGGCATGGGGGTCGAGTTCGAGGTGATCGATGCGCAGGAATGTGCCCGCCGCCATCCGCTGATCTCGACCGACAATCTGGTGGGTGGCCTCTGGGATGGGCAGGACGGCGATATCGACCCCGCTCAGCTTTGCCAGGCGCTCGCCCGTCGGGCCCGCAAGGCAGGCGCCGAGGTCTACCGCAACACGCCCGTCACCGGACTGACGCAACGCCCTGATGACAGCTGGATCGTGCATACCGAGAAAGGCGAGATTGCCTGCGAGATTGTCGTCAACGCCTGCGGCTACCGCGTGAATGAGGTGGGCGGGATGATGGGGGTGCATCACCCCGTGGCCTCCATGGAGCACCAGTATTTCGTCACCGAAGACATCCCCGCCATCGCCGAGGCCGGCCACCGGATGCCGCTGCTGCGCTGCCCGATCTCGGATTATTACTGCCGGCAGGACAAGAACGGGTTGCTGCTGGGCTTCTACGAACAGGGCTGCAAAACCTGGGGGATGGATGGGATTGACCCGCATTTCACCAACGCCCTTTGCCCTGACGATCTGGACCGGGTGACGGATGTGCTGGAAGGCGCTTTCGCCCGCATGCCCGCCCTGACGGAGGTCGGCATCCACACCATCGTCAACGGCCCGATCACCTACACGATTGACGGCGCGCCTTTGGTCGGCCCGATCCCGGGCAAGCGAAACGCGTTTTGCATCATCGGACTGCGCGCGGGGGTGGGCGAAGGCGGCGGTCACGGCTGGCTACTGGCGCAACAAATCGTCCATGGGGAGGCATGCTACGACACCTGGTGCCTTGATCCGCGCCGGTTCGGCGATCACACGAATGTCGAGCTGACCGCGCTTAAAGCGGTGGAGGACTATCAGAACGAGTTCCGCTTCCACTTCCCCAATGAACACCGGCCCGCCGGTCGCATGGCCAAAACCACGCCACTGACCCCGGTTCTGGCAGCCGAAGGCGCGCATTTCGCCCCGGTGCATGGCTGGGAGCGGGCGGAGTTCTTCGCCCCTGATCCGAATTTCACCGTGACCCCCGGCTTTCGGTTCGACGAAAGTTTCGATTTGGTGAAAGCCGAGGTGACGGCAGTGCACGAGGCCGTCGGCCTGACCGAAGTGAACGGCTTCAACCGGATTGAGGTCACAGGCCGCGACGCGCAAAGCTTTCTGGATCGAATGATCTGCGGCAGGCTGCCCCGCCGGGAGGGGCGCGTGGGGCTCGCTTATCTGCTGAACCATCACGGCATGATCAAATCAGAAGTGACGATCGCCAATCTGCCCGCGTCTGACCGGGGGCCTGCCCGGATCTGGTACGGGTCAGCAGCAGCGTCTGCCAGCCATGATATGGACTGGCTGCAAAACCATCTCGGCGCGGACGAGGATGTGCAACTGCGCGCCCTGACCAACGACCAGACGATCCTGGTGCTCGCAGGACCAAAGGCGCGCGACGTGATGCGGGCTGTCAGTCGCGCTGATTGGTCCGCCGACGCCTTCCCGTGGCTTTCGGTCCGCGAATGCTTCATCGGCATCGCACCTGCTACAGTGATGTCGGTCAGTTTCTCAGGCGAGCTGGCATATGAAATCCACGTCCCGAACGCCAACCTCTATGCGGCGTACCAGACGCTGCGAGGTGCAGGCGAGGCGCATCAGATGCGCCTTTTCGGCTCGCTCGCTGTCGACTCTATGCGGATGGAGAAAGGGTATCTGCACTGGAAAGCCGATCTTATCACCGAATTTGACCCGTTCGAGACCGGACTTGATCGTTTTGTGAAGCTCGACAAGGAAGACTTCATCGGCCGTGACGCTTTGCTGCGCCGGGTCGAGGCCGGCCCAATGCGCAAACTTGTTACGCTGCTGCTAGAAGATGATGAAGCACCCGCATATGGCGGCGCGTCGGTCATGCGCGACGGTCAGGTGGTGGGCACCGTCACATCGGGCGGATATGGGCACCGCGTAAACCAGAACATCGCCTACGCGTTTGTGACGCCAGATTTGGTCGGTGATGGCACCGATCTGCAGATTGACAACTTGGGTCGCATGGTTCCTGCCCGCGTTTCTCATGCGGTGGCTTTTGATCCGGAGATGGCCCGGCCCCGCATGATTGCCTAGATTCGCGGTTCCCAAACGGGCCGCCAGTCGCCGGAATTGTCCCGCGATCAGAAAAAATAAATGTCATATGACAGAATTGACTGCGAGAACGGGTGTTTACCCCTCGCTTTAGCGGCCTAGTTTTTGCATCTCAGGCAATTACCGGTAATACTTCAGAAATTGGTGGTTTATCTGGTGATTCTTAACGCCCCTGGGAGCAGACGTGTCTGTGGACAACTCCAAATCTGATCTGACGACCTCACAAGAGCCCAAATCCGCGGATCCGACCGTCGAGGACATGTTGAACGATGGCAGCTGGGAGGCACGGGTCGCCGCCGCACGTAAAAAACGTGACCAGCTGAAAGCCACCGGCGAGAAACGCAAACCTGTTCTGAAACCCAAATTCCCCGAGCTTGCGGGCGGATTGCCTGCAGCCGGCATAGCGGCGCACGCAGGCGATGACGCCCCCGCCAAGCTGCGGAAACCAACCGCCTCTGCAAAGCCCATCCCGCCGAAACAGGTTGCGCCAAAAGCCGCTGCCCCGGTCCTAAATGGCGATCTGCCCGAAACCCCTGAGCTTCGAACACCACCGCCTGACCCGATTGCGGATGATCTCAGCCATGCTGTAGTTTCCCCCGCCGACACGACAGAACCATCAGAGAAAGCCACCGCGATCATTGCGGCGACTGCGCTGAAATCGGCCCCGCAGCCGACCAAGAGCTATGCGCTGAGCAAAACCGCTATCGTGGCCTTCGCCTGCTCATTCGGCATCGGCATCGGGGCGGTCATCGGCGCGGGCCTCATGTGGTCCTTGGGTGGTTTCGAACCGACACCACTGGCAAGTCAACCCGCGACCAGCGACGCCACGCCGCGCCCGCTGCAGGTCGTCTTTGCGCCGCACCTGAACGCCCCGGCGCCCGCGGGTTTTGACGGGGCGGCTTTCGTTTCCGTCGGGGCATACGGCGCTCCTACCCCCGGCGCATCGCTCGGCCGACCCGCCGTCGATTTAGAAACTGCGCCGATCATACAGACCCCCGGTCCTGCACCGCGATTGTTGAGCCAAGCGACCTCTAACCTCGCCTCATTATCAGCGGTTCCGGCAGCGTTTGTCGCACCGAAGGTCACGGCAGCGCCGCTTCAGTTGAGCGCCCCCGGCCCTGCCCTGTTTCATCAGAGCAGTGCGGCATTGTTTGCGTCAGGCACCCCGCGCGGCTTTGAGTTGAGCCCGGAGGTTGACAGCCTCGCCCCGCAACTGAGCCGCGCGCCGCAAGCCGACGCAACCACGCCGGACACATCTATTGCCGCGTTGGACCCCTTGGCCGCATCACCGGCGATCGACAATGCCTTCGCAAAGATCGCCACGGCCCTGCCCGCGCGCCAGCGCATCGAGCTGTTTTCGCCGGGGCCAGCGGTCGCGAGCGTTGCGCCCAATCTGGCCCAACCGGCAGGGCCATTGCAACTTGCGCTTGGTTTTCAAGGCCTCCAGAGCACGGCCTCATCGCACAATACGCTGCAGCTAGCATCCCTTAAAAATCCGACACCTGCACTGACCGATCTTCCCGTTGCGGTGATTGCGCCACAGCTGGTTAAGGCGGCATTTGCCGTCTCGCCATTGGACACGGTGCCCGCCGTTAGTGACGGCAATTTCTACGTATCCGCTTGGGCGCAGAATCTATTACAGCAGCCTGCCGCGCTCCGCTCTGAGTTTTCTGGACATGACGCGATTTTTGTTGGGGTGGCGCCGGTGGCTGGCTACCCGGTCTTTACAGCGGTTGAACCAATAACTGCCGATATCGCTCCTCGGGTTGCAAATGCCGGATTGCCGGGGTCAGCGACCCTGCCCGTCGCGACACTGTCAGCCCCTGCGCTTTTGAATGCTGCGGCGCGTGACGGAACGCCTGCGCCTGATCTTGCATCGTGGCGCGCGCCAACATTGGTAGAAGCGCTTGGGTTGGGCGAGGCCACGCTCGCGCGGGTCGAATTTGTTCTCAACGCGCCTGATACGGTAAAGCCTGACGACGTCGCATCCGCGGCAGCAGCGCTGCAGCGGACCGGCCTTAAGCTGAAGGCGCAGAACGACGTCCCGTTCAAGATCACCCGCCCCCATATCCGGTTCTACAATGCCGCCGACGCGGAGCTGGCGCAGGCACTGGCCTCCCGGTTCGAGGTCGAGTTGCGCGATTTCACACGTGCCGGAACGGCTGCGGGCGCGAACCGGATTGAGTATTGGATGGCTGGCGACTCGACAAGCAAACCGGCTGCGCAACCGCGCACTGTCCGCAAGCCGCGCGCGAGCGTACCGCGCCGCGTCGATCCGCGCGCCGCTTTACGTCAGCGATTGGCGCAAAAACTGCGTCAAGGGGATCATTTATAGCTTGTTGACGGTGACTTAGCCGCAGCATTATGCTTTGAAGACGGAAATACTTGGTGGGAATGGGTCGTGCTGACCCGACAAATGGTCGACGTACATATCTGATGTTAGATCACGTGGGGAAATTAGGTGCCTGAGCACAGGTTACTGGCTTTGATTACGGCGGCTTTGATGCTTGGCCCAAGCCAAACGCTTGGCCAGCAAGCAGCGAGCCTTCAAGAGCTTTACACGCTGGAACGGCTGATTAGCGGTAAGGACTGCGGGGCGCTGCACTCGTTCGTGTCGTCACGCGGGTACCTGATCAGCGGCTCGGATGCGTTGAGCCAGGAGCTTCAGAAATTCATGCGTGACGTCGAAACCGGGCGGCTGGATTGCTTTACCACTGCCGCCCTCGCCCCGCGCCCCGCGACGCCACTGCCGCCGTCGCGCGGCCAGACCGGTCAACTGCCCGCATCGGCAAACGTCAATGACCAGTTTCGCGACATCTACTAAGATATGTGTAGCGACATGACCGGGGCCACGGTTTCATACATTCTTGATCCGCGATTCCCCGGTGGCACCTCTTCGGCGGTCGCAGCGGAACTGGAGGTCATGGCTCAGATGGCCCAGTTGCGCGTCTATGCTATCGAGACGAAAATGTTCAAGTCGCGCGAGATTGCGCCTCAATTGCAGGCCGCTTTCAATGCGCTGGATATCGAGCCGATCTGGAACCCAAAAACGATCTCGGGCGATTTGGTCGTGTTTCACAACCCCTCCTGCCTGCGGTTCGAGGAAGTCTTCCCCGCGCAGATTGTCGCCCGCCATTTGGTCGTGATCGAGCATGAGAATTTTGTCCATCCGACCGGTCAGGACGCGTTTGATGCAGAACATTGCCACACACTGCTAGCGCGCCACGCGTTCGTTCTGGACCGAACCATCGCGCCGATTTCCAACTGGAATCGGGACACGATAACCCGATGGCAGCAAAACGGGCCAGACCGGCTCACGGGCTGGTCAATGCTATCTTTCGATTGGTTTAACATCTGCGATTTCGACATGACGCCGCCAACTAAAGCGCCGCAAGACCGACGCGGAAGACATTCGCGGCCCGGCTTCGACAAATTTCCGGCCCTTGAAGTGCTGGAACAATGCTTCCCCCCATCCGCGACCTGCAACCTGATCCTTGGCGGGGACAGCTTCATCGACCAGGACACGACCCCCGCCCATTGGGACCTCATCCCCTTTCGCGGCATGGAGGTAAGGAAATACCTGGAAGTAATTGATTTCATGGTATACTTCACTGCGCAATCCTTCCGGGAAAGCTTTGGCCGGGTGCTCGCGGAGGGCGTCGCCGCCGGCAAGATCGTGATCACAGACTCCGAAACAGCGCGGGCTTTTGGTCCGGCTGTTGTGGCCTGCGAACCTGCAGAGGTCGACGAAGTCATCGCCAGCTACATTGCCGACCCAGAACGCTACGCCAATGACGTGCGGGCGGCTCAGACCGCACTGACGCAATATGGGCCAGAACCGTTTCGGAAAGCGGTCAACCCGTTGCTAGTGGCGGCAGCCCCGCCTGCGGTCGCAGCATGATCCTGCTTTGTGCCGGCCAACGTGACGAGCAGAATTTTGACGCGCTGCTGACATTCGCTGCTGCGCTCAGTGATGCGGGGCAAGAGGTGGTGATCGACAGCCGGTCGATGCCCGAACAGGTCTTTAAGAACCAAAAATACGAGGCCGCGCCTTTTCTGGCCGAGGCTGCGGATATCGATCCGACGACGGTCATCGTTCTTGGTTCGCAAAGCATCGGCGAGGAGACGCAGACCCTGCTGCGTAGCCTGCGGTTGGGCCCGGAAGTGGACCTGCTGCTGATTGGTCGCTTCGCGAATTATCAGGACGAGCTGACCGCGACCAATCGCATCGCGTTCGCCTGCGGGCATGCGCCGCGCTGCGTCAACCTGGCGGATTTCCAACCGCACCCGCTGCTTGAACGGGCGCGGGCTCCTTTAGCCGCGCCAGTTTCTGACGCCCCGAAGGCCCCGACCGTTCCAGGAACAAAAGCCCGCGTGGTCGTTTATCTACCACCGACGTTGCTGGAAAACCCGTCGGTCCTGCCCCAGCTCAATGCGCTCGGCCACCTTGCGGGGGTAGACCTGCATCTGCTGTCAAACAGCAAGGGCAAGACGCATATCCGCAACTCACCCTACAGCGCGATCTCGGTCTTTTCTTACGGAGAGCTGCCGCCGCGCACCCTGGCCCGCCAGACGGATATCGCCGTTTTCTTTGGAGACGCGGTTCCCGGTGAGCGGATGGCGGCTTTCGCACTTGATGTGATGGCTGCCGGTAAGGTCGTCGTCGATTGCACGAGCGACCATGCCTTCATCACCACCGGCGCACCGGCCGTCGCGGGCGATCCCGAACCGGCGGCCTTATCGGCATTCTTGTCAGGTATGGTGCTGGAGTTGCGCGACGAAATTGGACGGCGCGCACTGAAAAACGACTGGTTGGCGCAGTTCGATATAGGGGTACTCTTGGGCCGGTTAGGGCTCGAGGCCGCGCCCGAAAGGGCCGCCACACGCGGTCCGCACACCCTGTTTTTTCCGACCAATGGCAACGGCTTGGGCCATGCGCAGCGCTGCGCATTGGTGGCTGAAGCCATGCCCGACCACGCGAACCCGGTCTTTGCTGCCTATCCAAGCTGCGTAGATCTGCTGCAATCGCGCGGGTTCAGCTGCCAGCCCATGGTATCACGCAGCGCGGATCACAGCGACGAGTATAGCGGCGACCTGGTTAACCTGCTCAGACTACGCGCGCAGCTGCAGCCGCATGATCACCTGGTGTTCGATGGCGGATATGTGTTCGATTCCGTCTACCGCACGATTGCCGAGCTGCAACTGAAAGCCACCTGGGTTCGGCGCGGCCTGTGGCAGGCGGGGCAGGTTCATGCAACCGCGTTGGAGCGCGAACGGGTTTTTTCTCAGGTGATTGTCCCGCAGGAGGCCTTTGCCGAGCTGAACACACAGTATTCCTTTGGACCGAAGCTGCATCAGGTTGGCCCGATTGTCGCGCAATCTCGGTTGGGCGCGGACGAGGCGCGCAAGATGCGCGAAGCCATTGCCAACCATTTCAGGCAGCCTTGTGACACGTTGGTCGTCACCATGCTGGGCGGGGGCGTGGCATCCAACCGCGCCAGCCAAATCCAGCTGCTGGCAAGCCTTATGGAGCGACGCGCCAACACCCTGCATCTGGTTGTGGCCTGGCCCAATGCCGTGATCGCGAACGGGGTTTACGGGTGGAAAAACACCAAAGTTGTCTCTACCAAACAGGCGTCCCGCCTTGCGCAAGCGGCTGATCTGGTGGTGTCGGCGGCTGGCTATAACTCCTTCCATGAGCTTATCTACGCAAACGCGCCGACTATCTTTATCCCGCAATACGCGCCCTATCTGGATGATCAGGAAAAACGCGCGCGGGCAGCGCATGACCGCGACATCGCTTCGCTTGTGCTGGAGCATGAAACAGTTTTGCTTGAACGCGAAGTCGCCGCGTTCCTGGATGATGGAAAGGGCGCGTCCCTTACGACCGCTTTTGAGAATGCGTCACTGCCCGAGCCGGGCAATGACCAGGCCGCCGCATTGATTATGAGTGAGGCCAAGTCATGACGCCAAAGACCGATTTCGTCGCCCTGCTGGCAAACTTGTCGCCCCATGCGCCGACCGATCTCGATCTGGTGCTGGGGGACGCACCCGCTTCAACGCCCGACCGGCCCGCGTTGTCAAAGCCAACCACTGCGCCCGCGACCGCGCTTTGGACCCTGCGCGAAGAGCTAAACACTTATATCGGCATCGAAGTCAAAGGCGCGATCAAAGCCCCTGAAGCCCTGGCTGCGCGCCTTGGAGCGGCCGCGGTTGAGCGTCAGATTATACCAATCTTCCTAAGCCATCAAAGCCGCTGCGAGATGCAACGGTTTGGCTTCCGGGTCGAGTTGATCCAGGGGGCCACTCCTGCTGCATGCCAAGCCCAAATCGAACAAATCAGGCGGTTTTGGAACCTGGCATTGATTGTTAGCGCTGATGACGCGGTGCAAATGGGTTAGTGGCCGCGCTGCTCTGACATTCAGCTGCTGGGTGGCTCTGCCCAGAAAAGGTTTCGACCTCTGCAGAGGCAGCGGAACAAAGCGCGAATTTCTGCTTAGTGAAATGGCGGGTCCGATGATGGCAAGTTAGCGCTGGCACGCGATAGCTTGATTTGATGCCGATCTACCAGGCTGTTTTGGCTGCTTGTTCTGACCGTCCCTGGCACACGGCGGGGGGTGACGCGACGCGGGGAAATGGGACCGTCCGGTGAGGTCTGGGGCGCGAGCCCGGGAATAGAAACCGATCTGACAGCGGCTTTCCGCGCGCCCGGACCCGGCGCCATCATGGCGATCACTTCGGCCAATGCCCGCGCGAAAGCGCTTCCGCCGCTATCTTCCCAGGTTGCGATATCGGACTGATCGTCGGTGGCCTGTAACAGCGAGATCGGGAGGCAGTGGGCGAAGAGGCCTTCCGTCTCTTTGCGAACCCGACGAATAACACGGCCCCGGTCATGCTGGCTGATAAGCTTATCGATCCGCGTCAGTAGCAAAATGCTGTTATCATACAAAGCGGGATCCATTTGCCCCCAAACCGACGCCTCGCTTTGGCGCCAGGCCTGCGTCGCGTGGGAGCACCAAATGACCCCATCCACCACCGAAATCAACCGCTGCCAAACCTCGGGCGACATGTTCGGATCGGAGATGCCCGGCATGTCGATCAAATCGCAGCGGTCCAACAGTTCTGCGCCGCTAAAAATGTGGATATGCGCGGTGTTCTCAAGCGGAACCTCGGCCAGCGCGGCAAGGTCTACAGGGTGTTGTCCACCCTCAAGATCAACCCGGTACGGGGCCCCGTCGCCTTTTGAGATCAATACAGGCGGCAGCTGCGTTGCGACGACTTGCACAGGCAAATAGCTCGTGCCCAGCAACAGATTTGCCAGAGTACTTTTGCCCGCGCTGAACTCGCCCATCAGGGCAACGCAGGGTTTTTCCTTTGCTGTATGATTTAATCCGGACTGGAGTGTCACTCGTCAAAGCCTTGCAGCATGGTAAGGGCCCTCGATAGTTCGCGTTCGCGCTGCTCAAGCGTTTCCATGCCAAATAGCTGGTTTAGCTTGTCACGATCCAGCGCGTTTTTTTCGGTCACGCTGCGCAACACCGACATCTGCTCGTCCAGGAAGGCCTCAAAGGCGGAAATCGTGTCTTGCCGAATATCGGCGGCTTGCTGTTGCCTCAAGTCAGAGATCAGGTCAGATGTTTCCGACTGGATAAGGTCCTGAAAATCTTTGGCAAACGCGTCATAGCCCCGCCTGCGCTGCCACCAGCTGCGCCACCAACCGCCCTTTAAATCCAATGCAATGGTCTGGCCAATGGACACAGGGGGCGGGATGCGCGGGGCCGCTGGCGCTTTGATATCAAACAGCTCCTCCGGCAACTCCAATGCGTCGCGGTAAAGCCCTGCGGCGTCACGTATGAAATGGCGGGTGCCTTTGCTGAACGCCGTTTGGCATTTCTGCCCGAATGACTTGTACGCGGTCCCAAGCAACACCCGAAGGCCGGTCGGCTCATATTCCCAGACAACCTTGTCCCCATGAGTGTTGAGATGCGTGATCAAAGCGCTTGTCGCGCGAGACAGAAAGCTTTGATGCGCCCGCTCGATCCGTGCCTCAAATGCGGATTCCGCTGCGTCTAGGTCGCCGACTAGATGGCGCAGGCTGGTGTCGCGCAGCAGCTCAAAATGCTTGCGAATATCGACCCGGCGGACATTGATGCGTGCGGCGTCCACCTCAGCCTTGGCGGCGACATTATCGGAGACCCTGATCTGATTGATAAGATTACTCGCATCGGTTGCCACGCGGCCCGCAACTTCCCGACCGACGCCCTCCAAAATCCTTTGGCCTATAGAATGATACAGCGCAGGCAGGCCGGACAGCTCCCAGATCAGCTCCGGCTCACCAATGAAATCAGACAGCGCCAACCCGCGCGCGTCCGCATGATTTTCTGATGCAGCTTTACTGGCGGCCGGCATCTTCTCCAACGCGCCGCTCATCGCGTATTCTGCCCAAAGCGCGCTGCCAAAAATGATCTCCGCCCCTCCGGGACCGTTATGCTTTGCCAGCGTTGCCGCGATGCTGGCTTCGATTTGCGGGACCTGGGTGCCGGGGTCCGATAGCTCGTCGATGCGGTTCACGAAGATGACGACATCGCGGGTTTTGACATTCGCAATCAGCCGGATCAGCGCCATGTCCGTGGAAGATAATGCCTGATGCGCGGACAGGACAACGACGCAAATTCGGCTGTCGCGAATGGACTGTATCGTCACCTGTTCGCGCATCATGAACGTATCATTCACGCCGGGCGTATCCCGGATGCAAAGCTTCATTGGGATCGCCGGTTGATGAAATGTCAGGCGGGCGGATTTAGTAATGTCGGCGAACCGGCCCTGATCCCCTTGCTTTTGCGGCGGCAGTTCATCCTCGAAATCATCGCCGAGGCAGACATATCGTTCAATCAGCGCTTCGTCGAACGTCTCATAGGCATGTTCCTGGCCCAGCAACATCTCGAAGCGACGGCCAAGACGGGACTTTGATTTTTCGCGCATAGCATTCACTTGCGCCTTGATCTTTGCCAGCTCGTCTTCGGCGCCCGCGCGCCCCGCAAGCTCGCCGATGCGTCCACCGCCCTGGATCAGCTTGTCCCATTCATCCTTCTTGAAAAACCGAAACGTGGCGGTTCGCGCCGGGGACTGAGGGTCCGGTTTGAGATGAATGGAGGTCACGACGGAGGTCCAGGGATTAACGTCTGCTGGCAGCAGATGCGGCCAGCCGATCATCGTGTTCACAAGAGATGTTTTGCCCGACTTGATTTGGCCAATCATCGTGATGCTGGGCTCGAGCTCCGCCAAATGGCGGGTAAGCTTGCGCGCAGTGCGTCCGGCGGCCGCGTCACCCAGCTCTTCGATCACGCCGATCGCATGGCGTAAAGGTCGCAACCGATTGGCATAGTCCCGCAGTTCTGAGACGGCGGATTTCAAAAGCGTTGAAGATGCGGCCGATCCGTTCGCCGCATGGTTATGAATATCCGGTTCAGCGTTCATGCCTTTTGCATCTCAATTGTAATTGCAGCACCCCTTAACCCAATGAAGCAAAGAGACAGCAATGCCCGGCCGAAACCCGCCCCATCAGCGTGCTTCCCCTTATCCTTCCCAGAGGTTGCAATCTGGTAAACGCTTAGCCGCTACGCGGCGAGCTGCCCGGCGATCTCTTGCTTGAGCTGAACAAGGGTACCGACGGCCTCTTCCATCGGGGCCTGAGCCCCCTCAAGCGACATTAAAACGAGTGTATCGGCACTGCTCAGAATATCTTGTCGCAGCTGTAGAAAGGCGGGGCAGTCGTAATCGGCATCCTCAAATAGGCCCGCAAGGGCTTCCGAAGTTTCCGCACAAAATGACATGATATCAGACGCTTCCTGACCGTCGGTGCGGCTTGCGATTTCACGGGCTGTGTCGGTGATTAGCCCCAATGCGCGCACGTAAAGAGCGTCAGCTGATCTGACGCATCGCTGCTGGACGGGCGGCGGTAGTTCTTCCGGAGCAAGCGCTGCGCTGGCGGGTTGAGGCGGTGCCGCGACCGGCTCCTTTGCTATAGGTGGTTTGACTCGCACCTGCCCTTCATGCGCGTTGAGGAATAGTAACGCATTGTCCTCATCCGCCGCCCGTCCCGCCTTTGCGACCCGCAGGATAGACGCGATCATGTCTGAGACCTGCCGCTCCAACAGCGTAATCGGTCCCAGACGAAAATGCGCGCGGAAATCGGGCCCACAATTGACCGACACGCCAGTGCCACGCCAAGTGACCAGAAAACTATGGTCCTTAAGGGACATATCGGCGCGGCCCCAGATCACCTGCTCCTCCGGGCTGAAATTGCTGCTGCACCAAAGGCAAATGTCGGATGCCGCGAAGATATCTGGATAGACCCCACTGTTTTCCCAATCCGGCAGGGCTGGGACGATGATCTCGATCCACCGAAGAACTTCCTGCGGGGCATGCAGATGAACGGACCCTAGGGTTGTATCCGCGTCCAGCGCGTTAACAGTCCGGCTGCGCCCGTCAGGTGCCAAATGGACCGCCGTTGGTTCGCTGTGATAGCTCAGCCGAGTGCCGCCGCCGGGTAGCGTTTCGATCCGCCGGTTGGCCAAATGGGTCAAAACGGCAGCTTTCAGCGCATCATCGGGGCCCAGCAGCATGAGTTGGATCTTGCTTTTCAACCGGGTCGAAAGGGCGCGCCCCATGACCTGCAATCGCTCAGACAAGGTGCCAGCGGTAACAAGGGCATCAAGGCGCGCGGCGAAAGATGGCGCGGTCAACTTCTTCTCCTGTATCTAGCCCAAGCGTTGGCGCCCGGCTTTCAGCCCCAGCAAGCCTCGTTTCTTGGCCATCCCGGCCCCTTCTTCCGCAAGATTGCGCGGCGAGGACGCGAACAGGCCCGGTTTGAAGGCATCCGGTCGAATAAGATGTACATCGCGCATCTTATCAAAAGGTTGCGGCGCGTTTTTTACCTGAATAACGGACAAGCAGACATTGTCTTGTTGCGGATGGGCAAGATGGTCAATCTCGCTGATCAGCGCGTCGGCAATCTCGGAGCTGCGGCTCAGCAGCCTTTCGCGCAATATCGCCTCGATCTGTGCGTCCTTGAGATATTGAAGCCCGTCGCTGGCAGCGATGAGCATGTCGCCCGCTTGCAGTCCAAAGGGCTCCTCCGGGCAGTCAATCAACGGGATTGGGCAGCCTGACAGAGCGGAGGTCAACATGTTGCGGTCCGGATGGCCTTCTCCCTCAGCCGCACTGAGCATTCCTTTCTCTACCATCATGTCGATCTGTTCGGCCATGGAATGATCAGCGTTGATCTGCGTCAGCGCCCCGTCGCGGTACAAATAAAGGGGAGAGTCGCCCACGGAGAGCCAGAACAACGCATCGGCAGTAAACATCCCGATAACCAGGGTGGCGCCCATCCCGCGGGTTTCCGGTTGCGCGATCACATGTTTCGCGATCCCGTCATTGGCCCGTTGCGCTGCCCCCTTAAGCGCCGCGTTGATAAGACCGGGATCCCGGGCCAAGGCGTCGCGTTGGAATGTGATGTCGCGAAACACCTCCGTCACCGCGATTTTGCTGGCAACATCGCCTGCCGCATGCCCGCCCATCCCGTCTGCCAGAACGACGAAACCCAGATCGTTTCCCAAGGCAAATTCCGTCAGGATCGCGTCTTCCTGGTAGTCGCGGGCCCCGCAATTGATCGCCGATGCGGCGTCAAACCGGAGGGCCGTTATCGCTTCATGCCGCACAGTCACCGTCCTCCCACTGGAATTCTGCGTCGCAGAGGCTGACAAACCGCAACGTGGTCTCCCCAATGCGCAGCAGATCGGCATGGTTGAGGTCCTCCGTGCTCAGCACCGGTCGGTTGTTGAGCCGGATGATGTTAGATTTTCCACCATGGCCTATGAAAAACCGGTTCTGTTCCCGGTCATAAGCGATGGCCGCATGGTGCTGGCGAGAGATGGAGGTGTCACCGAAATCCAGCACAACGCCCTGATCCGGCCCGCGCCCGATGGTTGACACGCCATCATGGATGGTCAGGGCATTGCCCCGCCCCGGCCCGTCCACGATGACCAGCCACCCGGTTGGGAACAGCCCCGTTGGCGTAGCATCATCGGAGGGCGCTTCCGCGAACGGGTCGGCAACGGCTTGTGCGCCATTGCCAAATCCCAAAAGCCGGGTACGGGCGCGCATGTCCGGATCGTCTGAGGGTGCCGGCCCTGCCGATTGCATCGCCTGAACCGCCTGCGCGGCGCGCGCCGCGACGGATTGAAACGCGTCCCCCTCATCAAGGCTTTGTGGACCTGGCGGGCCAGGCCTTGGTGAGGATTGAGTTTGTGCCTCTTGTGCTGGCGGATGTGCGGCAACGGACAGGCTTTGGGAATGCTGGCCATGCGCCGGCCCCGGTTCGGACGCGGCGTCCGCCCAAGCCGTGGGTCCTTGATCTGGGTCTGCCGCGCGCAGCGGGACGGAGACAGGAGGCAACCAGCTTGGCGTTGCAATGCCTGGCTCCGGTGCGTCAGATGCGACCGACGCGGGGCGCGAGAAAACCGGCGCTTTGCTATGGGCCGCTACGCCCCCGCCCTCAACCGAGGCGTCCTGTGGGCTCATGGTCGCAGAGGGCCCAAAAGCCGCCGCGCTGGCCGGGTCAGCGTGTTCGAGCCGCTGTCGCTCCGCCTTTTGTTTCTCTTCATCGTAATGCGTGTCGAAGACCCGTTTGAAGATTGTCATGCTCGTTCCCCTATATCTTGAAATGTGCACCTTGATGATGCGGGTTCATTGGATGGCCGCGCGGCTCGTCGTTTCCGTGTCAAAGCTGATTTGCAGGCGGTCGCCATGCGCCAGGGCGAAAAGCGCCGAGAGCAGCAGGACCAATGCGGCCAGCACCCGCGGAATATGCGCGAGCCGATTAGACCGGATCTGCGACGCGTCGCGCTCCGGCAAGATGGCGTATTGCTTCGCACGGGAATCGCCGGGCAGGAACGGACCAAACACTTCAGGAATATCCTCTGTGCTCTCCAGAATGACGCGGGTGCGTTGTAGGGGCTGGCCGGTCTGTTCCGCCTCCGCGAAGCGGGCGATGAAATCAGGGACCTGTTTGGGAGTGGGCGCATAAGAGACGACCGCGTCGCTGTTCGAAGTCGATTGTGCGATCCTATCCGTGCGCCAATTCTCGTCATCTTCAAGCCCGACCTCGGCAAGCACGACCGATTGTTCCTGAAATCTTTGCCGTTCGGCTTCCAGGATTTCGTCGAGCGACATTTTGGTGCGGGGTTTCGGCGGCTCCATCCGCAGGACGACGGCCTCGGTTGGATTTGCCCCCGCCTTGCCAGCTGCCAACGGGGTGAGGGTCATATGGGTATTCACTTCGGTCACAAGCTCCGTCACCGTCCGCTCGATCGTGGCGTCACGTGCAGCGTGCTGAAGCGCGCGGGCGCGCTTGCGGTCCAGGTCGATCATTTCCAGCCATTCCTGCGCGGATTGTAGCCGGTCATCGGGAAAGAGGTTCATGGACCGGTCGACGGCCTCCAGAAAGGCGGGATCATACCCGCCGACGCGACCGGCAATCGGCACATAGGGGTCGGCCGCGTGGCCGGCGATGGCGGCGAGCCGCGCTTGGGAGTTTGGCGGCGCCTCGCCCGTCAGCAGATGCACCAGCGTTGCCGCGAGCGAGTAAAGATCACTGCAGGCCGTCTGCTGGCTGCCGGAGATGTAGAATTCCTGCGGGGAGTAGCCGTCCTTCACCACCAGCAACGCCGAAAGCGCCCGGCTTTTCTTGCTGGCCTGCTGACGTGCGGCGCCGAAATCAATCAGCACCGGTTCCCCGTCCTGGTCCATCAGGATGTTATCAGGCGAGATGTCGCGGTGCAGCATGTCCTGCGAATGGATCAGCGCGACGGCATCCAGCACCTTGATCAGCAGCGCCCTCACCTTTGCGGGGCTCATCGTGGTGCCGCCAGCTTGGATTATGTCCAGCAGGTCATGCCCCTTGATATAGTCAAGCGCCATATACGCGGTGTCGTTATCCTCGAAGACCTGATGGACGCCAACAATATTGGGGTGGTTCAGCTTCGCAATGCTGCGGGCCTCGCGCATGAACATGTCGACCATGGCCGCGAATTCGGAGGGCTGCGCGCTGGAGCGCGCCCGAACCGTCTGGTTGTCCCGGCTGCAAATCGCCTCCGGGTAGCATTCCTTGATGACGACAATGCGGTCCAGGCTGTCGCGCGCCAGATAGGTGATCCCGAAACCGCCGCTGCTGAGGTAGCGGTCAATGGCATACTGCCCGTTCAGTAGCCGCGTGCCGGGGCGCAGCCGCTCACTCGGGCTGTCATACACCTCTGGGACGGGCTGTGTTTGGGCGGCAGTCATTTGCAAAGCAATCCACGGACAAGGCGCGCATTCCGGCACGCTGACAGGGTCCGATATGTCGCTTCAAATGTGTTCCGATAGTGGCAGCTGTCTGGCGCGACGAGGTCTTGACCTTTGCATTGAATTACAATTTTTCAAGAAGTTAGGGAGAGTTTGTGACGTATCCGCGCTGGATAGCTGCGATGGTCACTGCCCTTGCCGCTATCTAGAACCCGACCTGGTCGCCGCCCTTCAGTGACAGCATGTCACGGGCCTCGTCTGCGGTCGCTACGGCAAGCCCCTGCCCCTCGATAATCTGGCGGACCATTGTCACCTGCTCCGCGCTGCTTTTGGCCAGACGGCCGGGGCCAGCCCAAAGCGAGTCCTCCAGCCCAACACGCACATTCCCGCCCATGGCCGCCGCGATACCCGCAATGCGCAGCTGCTGGCTGCCCGCGCCCAGAACCGACCAGCGGTAATCGTCGCCAAAAAGCCGGTCCGCGGTGCGCCGCATATGCGCCACGTCCTCCGGATGGGTCCCGATGCCACCCAGAATGCCGAAGACGGACTGCACGAAAAACGGCGGCTCGATGATCTTGCGGTCGGCCAGATGGGCCAGCGTGTAGAGATGGCCGATGTCATAGCATTCAATCTCGAACCGCGTGCCGTTCTGCGCGCATTCGGTCAGGATGAATTCCATATCGGCGAAGGTGTTTTTGAAGAACCCCGCGCGGGAGCCTTCAAGAAACGCGCGCTCCCACGGGTGTTTGAACTCCGTATAGCGGTCGAGCATCGGGTAGAGGCCGAAATTCATCGTCCCCATGTTGAGTGAGGCCACTTCCGGCCGAAAATGGGTGGCGGGACGGGCGCGTTCTTCCACGGTCATGGTGATCGACCCGCCGGTCGTAATGTTCACGACGCAATCGCTCGCCTGCTTGATGATGCCCAGAAACCGGTCATAGGCCGCGATGCTTTGATCGGGCTGGCCAGTCTGCTCGTCACGGGCATGCAGGTGAACGATGGCGGCCCCTGCCTCGGCGGCGTCAATGGCGGCGGTCGCGATCTCGGCGCCGGTTACCGGCAGGTAGGGCGACATGGACGGCGTGTGGATGGAGCCGGTGACGGCGCAGGTGATAATCACCTTCTGGCGTTTGGACATGTGCCCCCCCTCATCGCGGCGGTCTGGCCCAAACTGTCCTGCGCAAACGCCAAGAGGTCAAGCGCTTCGGTGGGTGCTCCGAGACGCGCTTGACCTTATGGAATGCATTTGAGGTGGGTTTACCCTTGCGGGCAGCCCTCCCCGGCGCATTCGAAATCAAGGGAGACGCGCATATTGCCCAGATTCTCCACGTCGACCAGATAGGCGTCGCTTTCGATGCCCGTCAGCGTGCCCTCAACGGTGGCGGTGCCCTTGGTCAGCACCACAGCGCCGCCGAATTTAGCCGCGGCTGCCGGTTTGGCAGATTCTTCGTAGGGCAGACATGCCTGCCCCTCGCAGGTAACCTTGTTGAAATCAATGCGCATTTCACCCAGCTCAGTCGCGATGACATATTGCTCGCCCACGACTTCCAGCAGGTCGCCCGTGACCCGTGTGGCCCCGTCAAGCGAGGTCAGGATCAGCGGTGCCTCTTCATAGTCCAGCCGCAGCGCCTCGGGGCAAGCGGCCCCGATGCAGGCAACGCCGTCGGCGGGGATGGTGACAACGCCCATCAGCGTATCAAGCCGCACGCTTTGGGCTGAGGCCTCTACCAGCGTGCCGGTGATGCCCTCGCCGTCGTCGAATTTGATTGTGACCGTGTCAGGGTCAGCGGCAATGGCCTGCGCCGCGCCGAAACCCATGACGAGGGCCGCGACATATGCGGTTCGTTTGCAAATTTTTTCGATCAATTCCATAGTTCACACCCAGCTATGTTATCTTCTGTGGTTCCTTGGCGGTGCGGCGGCGTTCGGTCGCCGCGTGGCCTTGGCGTGATGACAGGCAAATGGCCGGGCCGGATTGGACCAGCCATTTGCGGTGCTATGAGAGAGATCGCGCCCTTAGGAGGACGCGGCCTCACGATGCGCGGTCATGTGACGACGCACGGTGGAGAACCAGACGCCCGAGTCCTTGATCTTGGTCAGACCGCTGTTCAGCGTGCCGACAAGCTCCTCGCTGCGGGGATGGGTCTTGGCAATCAACGCGCGCAGTGCCGAGACGTAGGACAGCTGCTCGTGTAGCTTGACAACCGATGGGTCATCCTCTTTCGACAGCAGACCCTCGGCCACGTCCGTGGCGATCAGAGCAACCTGCGCCTCGCCGGATTTGACAGCAGCCAGGCAGTCCTCAGGCCCGTTCGGGCGGACCAGCGTGATGTCGGGCTCGGCCAGGCCGACCTCTTCCAGCATCGCTGTTGAATAGCCAGCAGGACGGCACACCGTCATGCCTTTGATCTGCGTATGATCGGTGTAATCCTCGGCGCCGGCCAGCGTGTAATAGGCCACAACCTGCTGGTAGAGAGGCTCTGACCAGTTGAAGTTGTTGCAACGAAATTTCGAGTCGTCGTTCAGATCATCCAGCAGCGCGCAGTTGGGCTGCGTCCAGCCGATCGAGAAATCATAGGCGTGGTCGGTCAGCAGTGGTGACAGATGCGCGCTCCAGTCATTGACGAAGTCGATCTGATACTCTGGCTCGCCATCTGCCTCTGCAAGGGCGAGGTTGACGATTTCGGTCAGCATGCCGCCCTGTTCCTGGTCTTCATTGGCGAAGGGGGCCCAGTCGGTGGCGGTCAGCACGCGGATCGGGCGGTTCTCGGCCGGGCCGGGCAGCGCCTCGGTTGTCGCAACGCGGCGGATGGCGGCGTTATTGGCTTCAGATTTGCCCAGTGCCGCATTCACGCATGGAATGTAGAGCGATGCCCCCACCTTGATCAGCGCAGGATTCGGGCCGATTCTGTCGGCATTGGCATTGTAGATCAGACTAAAATTATCCGCGCGGCCATAGGCGCGTTTAGCGATACTCGATAAGAAGTCACCAGAGCGGACTGTGTAGTCCCCGCCGCAATCGATTGCCGTTGCGCTGGCTTGGCTGCCAGCGACAGCGGCTGCGGAAAGCGCGGCTAGGAAGAAAATGCGTCCCATCAGGAGTGCCCCTTTTTATTGACGTTAAAGATTTCGCTAACAAGGAATCAGGATTTGTCTAAAATACGGCGCAAACTTGCAGATTGTTTGTTTCTGGGACCCAATTCGCAGAAACTTCCCCCCGAGGTAAGGAATACCCAACCCCGAGCAGGCCTTTGGTACGCGTACAGGACCGCTGTAAAAAGGCAGAAACCGGTTAACGCTAGGGCAATTGAAGATCTTCCAAGTAGCGGTTGGAAGGGGGAAGACGCCATCTGCGCGCCGCAATCCGACGGTTGAACAGCGCGCGGATCATTCAGCGGCGGCCAAGAGCCCTGCCAGTTTCAACCGCTGAATTTTGCCGGACGGCCCCTTGGGCAGCTCGCTCAGAAAATGGATGCGGTCGGGGGATTTGAAGGCGCCAAGCCGGTCGTGGCAAAGCGCAATCAGCCCGTCCTCCGACAAGGCCGAGCCGGCGGTGACGCAAACAGCGGCCTCCACCCGTTCGCCGTAGCTGGTGCAGGGGCGCGCGAAAGCGGCGGCCTCGATAATGTCGGGTTCGGAATACAGCACCTCGTCAATCTCGCGGGGCGCAATGTTTTCACCGCCTTTGATGATCAGCTCCTTCAGCCGGCCCGTCACGAAAACGTAGCCATCGGCATCAATATACCCCAGATCGCCGGTGCGCAGCCAGTCACCGGCAAAACTTGCCGCCGTCGCCTCAGGGTTGTGCAGGTATTCCAGCATGACATTGGGGCCTTTGACCGCGATCTCGCCCTCCTCCATCGGGGCAGCCTCGGTCAGATCATGCGTCAGGATGCGCACCTCATTGCCAAAGCTGATACCGGGGGAGCCGATTTTGCGGCGACCGGGTGGCAGCGGGTTCGACAGGATTTGCGCAGCTGTCTCGGTCAGGCCCATGGTTTCAATGATAGGTACGCCAAAACGCTGTTCAAAGGCTGTCTGCGTCTCCACCGCCAGCGCGGAGGAGGCGGAGCGGCCGAACCTTAGCCGCGCGCGGGTCGCATCACTTGGGTCACTTTCGCTATGCAGCAAATGGCTGATGATCGTCGGCACGACGGAGAACCACGTCACCTCCGCCTGCCCCGCCTGATCCCAGAACCGCGTGGCAGAGAACCGCGCAGTCATCGCCAGCGACCCGCCTGAGACGAGCGCGCCCATCAATGTCACGCAGAGCCCATTGATGTGGTAGATCGGCAGCACGCAGAAACCGCGATCTGCTGGGTTTAATTCATGCGCCATGGCCGCTGTCCAGCCGCCTGCGAGCAGGCTTGCATGGGTATGCACCACACCTTTCGGCGTCCCGGTCGTGCCGGATGTGTACATCAGCAGCGCGTGTTGTTCGGGTGCGACCGCTGCCAGAGGCGCCGGATCAGGCAGCGCATCGGGGTCCAATATCAGCAGACCGCCGGAGGCCACGCTATTGACCATTGCGCGCTGGTCGTCATGCACGAAGGCAAAGCGCGCCCCACTGTGATCCAGTGCATAGGCGATGGCGTCAGGGCCGGCAGCGAGGTTGATCATGGTCGCACGAAACCCGCCATAAAGCGCGGCACAAAGCGCAACCACCCCTGCCCGCCCGTTTGGATGCACGATGGCTAGGCTTTCACCTGGCTGTAGCCCCAAGCCCGTCAGCCCCTCCGCGATCTCTCTGGCAGCGTCGCGCAAGGCCCGCCAGGACAGCGCCTCTCCGGTTTCGGGGAACACAAACGCCATGTCCTCGGCTGCCGCGCGGGCGTCAAGCCAGTCCCGCACGGTGCCAGTGGGCGGGTTGCGGTGGTCAAGCATCATCGGCCTGCTGCGTCCCAGTAGCTGCCGAAAACCTCGTTCAGCGTGGGTTCATTGGCCGGGATTTCGCGCACGATCTTGGTGGTCTGCATGAAGTGGCGCCAATGCAGGTTGGTATCGATTGAATTGCCGCCCCATGATCCGCAGCCCATGGACAGCGAAAACGGCATACCGTTGGTGAAGGAGCCGCCCGTCGCAAAAGTATGGGCCTGGTTGACGATCACCCGACTGGTCGGGATGGCCGTGGCCAGCACCATGGGCCGATCCGCGTCGCTGGAATGCAGCCCCACCGAGTGCCCGGCCCCCTGATGGTTTTGAATCTCGCGGGTGATCTGCACGGCCTCGTCAAAATCGCCCGCCCGGTAGAGCGTCAGGACGCGGCTCAGCTTCTCCCCTGACAGGGGATGCGCGGGGCCGATGCCGGTGGTCTCAACAACCAGAAAGGAGGTGTCTTCTGGCACCTCGCCCTCAAAACCCAGGGCCGCCACCATCTTGTCCGCATCCTGCGCGATGGCTGCCGGGTTCAGGTGGCCGTCCACCCACAGCTTGTCCGTGACCTTCGCCTCCTCCCGGATCAGCGCGCCGCCTGCGAGGGCAAGCTCAGCGATAAAGGCGTCGTAAATCGCGTCCACCACCACCACCGAATTCTCGGACGAGCAGGAGGTGGCGTTGTCAAAGGTCTTCGAGGCCGCGATCTTCTGAGCCGACGCTGCAAGGTCGGCGGTCTCATCCACAATGACGGAGACATTGCCCGCCCCCACGGCCAGCGCCGGGGTGCCGGAACTATAGGCGCGCTTGACGTTGTTCTGGCTGCCCGTGACAACAATCAGGTCAGCGATCTCAAGAAGGCGCTGTGTCTTTTCTTTGGAGCCGCGTCCCGGCACCATCTGCACCAGGTCGCGGTCGATACCCAGCTTGTCAAATTCAGCATGCACGTAGCTGATCAGCGCCTCGCAGGTGGCGACCCCTTTTGGCGAGGGCGAAATGACAATGGCGTTGCCGCATTTCAGCGCGTTGATGATGTTGTTGGCGGGCGTCGCACCGGGGTTGGTCGATGGCACAACAGCCCCCACAACGCCCATGGCGCGCGCGACTTCGGTGATGCCGGTGGCGGGGTCGTCGCTGATCACACCAAAGCTGCGGACGTCTCGGATGTCGCGCATCAGGCCCAGGGTCTTGCGGTGGTTCTTGGTGATCTTGTCTGCCACATTGCCCAGCCCCGTTGTCTCCACCGCCAGCTCGGCCAGGTGGCGATTGCGGGCGGGCTCCATGATGGCCCAGGCAGCGGCTTGCGCGGCGCGGTCATAGGCCTGCTGCGAGCCTTCCCGCTCGAAACGGGATTGGGCGGCACGGGCGCGCGCGACAACGGCTTCAACCTGCGCAATGGCGTCATTCACGGTCATGATCTGTCCTGATTGGTGGTCTGCAGCGCCCGTGCTGACGCCGGGCGCTGCACCGTCATTAGAGCCCGGCGAGCAGCGCTTCCAGCGTTTCCTGCCGCGCTGCCCACATCTCAAGCACCTCGTCGCGGGTCATGATATGCATCGGCGAGCCGCCTGCCTCCATCCGGCTTTGAACGCGGCTGTTCTCGAACATTGTGGGCACGGTGGCGGCCAGCTTGTCGATGATCGGCTGCGGGGTGCCTTTGGGCACCATCACGCCCCGGAAGTTGACGGAGGCATTGTCGATGTCAAAGCCCTGCTCCTTCATCGTGGGGACGTCGGGCAGGAAGCTGTTCCGCTCCAGGTCGAAAACGCCCAGGATTTTGACATTACCAGCGGCCTGCGCGCGGAAGGCGTCGGACAGGTTGTTGACGCCGCCCAGAACCTCGCCCGCGATCACGGCGCGCATCGCACCGGCGCCGCCCGCATTGTTCGGGATGTAGGCCAGCTTCACGCCTGCCGCTTTTTCAAGCTGCAGTGCCGCGATGTGGTGCCCCACAAACAGCCCCGCGCCGGAGAAAGTCAGTCCGCCCGGGTTCTCCTTGGCGTAGGTAACGACGTCCTCCATGGAGTTGAAGTCGCTATCTGCCCCCACCACGAAAACCGCCGGGTCCGCACCCCAATTGGCGATCGGCTCAAAATCGTCGGTGGAATAGGACACGCCGCCCTCAATCGACTGTGCAATGAAATGGGGGATGTTATAGGCGCCGAGCGTGTAGCCATCGGCCTCCGCCTCGGTGGCGAACCAGTTCCAGCCGACACGCCCACCCGCGCCGGGGCGGTTTACAATGGCAATCGGCATGCCAAGCGCATCCTCATTGCCCGCCGTCATCGTCACGATGCGCGCCTGAAAATCCGTTGCCCCGCCGGCGCCGTAGCTGACCATCATCAAGATCGGCCGTTCAGGATATGCCTCATGCCCGTCGGCATAGGCCGACCCCGACATCGTGGCCAAGGCCATCACGGCCCCTGCGATCCATTTTTTCATTTTAGTCCTCCCTAGGGTTAAGCTGCCGCCATTGCGGTTCAGAAAAATACCTCGCGCGGCGTGAATACGTTCAGTAGCAGCGCGAAAAGCCCGTACATCACAGCCATGAAGCCGGCGGTGATCAACACACGTTTGATCCATGTGCGCAGCTGCCCATGCGGCGCGGGGTCATACAGCGACAGCAGCACGAAGAAAGCGATGGCCGTGGCGGTGTAGAACCCAAGCGCCTTGGCCGCCCAGAAGATGTAGATGACGGTCACGATCAGGCCGGGCAGCATGTTGCGCATGGCCGCGGCGCTGACACCATTGCCGACCTTGGTGCGCCCCATCACCGCCTTGATGAAGGTCCACACGGCCAGCACCGCAAAAACCGATGAAATCAGGCGCGGAAAGATGAAAGCGTCGGCAGGCTCCTGCGTGAAGCTGATATAGGCCACCGTGGCGCCGACAACCGCGATGATGCCGGAGGCCAGGATATGCTGGTTGCGGGGCAGCTCGGTCATGGCAGGGCCTCCTCTTTGGCGACGGCGTCGTCCTTGGTGGTGTAGCGGCGCTGCGCGATCTCCATCCAGACGGAGTAGCTGACGGAGGCAAGCACGATCACAATGAGCAGCCAATTCAGCCAGCCCGTGAAGAAATAGCTGCCCACCCCAACAGTGGCATTCGCGATCATCGAGCCCTGGATGAAGTTCGCCTCCGCAATCGGCCCCAGGATCAAGCCAAGCACCAGCGGCGCGGCGGAGAAACCGAAACGTTCGAGGAAGTACATGGCCAGCCCGAGGCTCGCCATCACATAGACATCGCCCATGGAGTTCTGGACGGAGTAGCTGCCAAACACCGCCAGCCCCAGCACCACCGCCGCCATGACCGCATGCGGCACCCGCGCGACGCTGGCGGCCAGCCCGGCGATATAAAGGCCAAAGATGCACATCAACAGCTGCCCGATCAGCATGGAGTCGATGAAGGTCCAGGCCACTTGCGGGTAGTTGATGAACAGATCAGGGCCGGGGAAAATGCCGTGGATCAGCAGCCCGCCCAGAAGCACCGCAGCCGTGGGTGATCCAGGGATCGACAGGGTCAGAAGTGGCACCAGCGACGGGCCGACCATCGCGTTATTGGCGCTTTCGGCGGCAATCACCCCCTCGCTATGGCCGGTGCCGAATTTCTCGCTCTCCTTGCTGAATTTCTTGGCCTGGTCATAGGCCACCAGCCCCGCAATCTGACCGCCGACGCCGGGGATCAGCCCGATGATGGAACCCGTCAGCGTGCCAATGGCCAGCGCCGTCTTGCGCCGGGCAACCTCCAAAATGGCAAGGCGGATCGGGTGGCGCTTGACCTCGATCACCTCGGCCTCCGCCTTGTGGCGGCCCTTGGTGAACATAGTGATCACCTGCGGGATCGCAAACAGCCCGATCAGCGCGGGGATGACATTGATGCCGCCGCTGACCGCCGGGTGGAAGATGAAGCGCTGCGCGCCCATGATGTCGTCAAACCCGATCGTGGCCAGCCACAGCCCGATACAGCCCGACAAAAGCCCCTTCACGACCGAGCTGGAATCAAGCGTCCCGATGACGGTGACCCCCAGAATGGCCAGCCAGAACAGATGCGACGGCCCAAAGGCCAGCGCCCATTGAGCCAGCACCGGGGTCAGGAAGATCAACAGGAACACCCCGAACAGCCCCCCCACAGCCGAGGCCAGGAACGACAGCTGCAACGCCTTCGCCCCCTCCCCCTTGGTGGCCATGGTGTGGCCGTCAAGCGTGGTCGCGATATTGGCGGGCGCGCCGGGGATCTTCAGCAAGATCGCACTGACCGCGCCCCCCGCCACGGTCGAAGTGTATGCCGCGCCCAGCAGGATCAGCCCCTGCTGCGGCTCCAGCTGAAAGGTGAATGGGATCAACAGCGCCACCGCCATGGTCGGCGACAGGCCCGGCGTGGCACCCAGGATTAGCCCTCCGATTGTGCCCAGCAGCAACAGCCCGAAATTGATCGGGGTGAACACGTCGTCGAGATAGAACAGAAAATCCACCTTGCCAAAATCCTCCCAAACTTGGCTTGACCAATAACGCTAAGCGATGAAAATAGTTTTACAAATGTTTTCATAAACTCAGAATGGCGGCTCTCTAGATGACTGATAAAAGGAAGAAAAAAGCGGATATCATTGCCGTGGCAAAGGCCGCACGGGTCTCGGCCTCGACCGTGTCGCGCTACTTCAACCATCCCGAATTGCTCAAGCCCGCGACCCGCAAACGCATTGATTCCGCCGTGCGGCGCACCGGCTACATTCGCAACCGCGCGGCGCAGACCATCCATGGCATCCGCTCCGGCACCATAGGTGTTCTGATCCCCACCCTCGATCACGCCATTTTTGCGGAGGTCGTGCAGGCGTTCTCAGACACGGTGGCGGAGAAAGGGTTTACCATCCTGCTTGCCTCCCACGGCTACGATCTGCAGCGTGAATATGCGGTGCTGCGCAAGTTCCTTGAACACCGGGTGGACGGCGTCGTGCTGACCGGGCTTGACCATGACGAGGCCGTGTTTCGCCTGATCGACCGGCAGGAAATTTCATGCGTGCTGATGTGGAACTACGCGGAAGGCACGCGTTACCCCACGATCGGCGCGGATAACGAGGCTGCCGGGCGGCTGATTGCGGAACATGTGCTGGCGCTTGGCCACCGGCGCGTGGCCTGCATGTTCCCGCCCACGGATGGCAATGACCGGGCCGCCGCGCGACGGGACACTGTTCTGGCCACCTTGCAGAAAGCGGGCGTGGAGGTGCCGGAGCCGTGGCGGTTGAGCACGGTCTACAGCATCTCCACCTCGAAGCGGGACATGATGGCGCTGCTCGGCCGGCCTGACCCGCCGACCGCGCTGATCTGCGGCAACGATATCCTGGCAACCGGCGCGCTTTATGGGGCGGCGGCCTGCGGGCTTGAGGTGCCGGGGGATGTGACCGTGGTGGGTATCGGCGATTTCAAAGGCTCCTCCGAGATCGAGCCCCCCCTGACCACGGTCCGCATGCCCGCCAAGCGCATCGGGCAGGAGGCCGGCAAAGCGCTTGTCGCCGCCATCACGGAGCCCGGCGCCACGCCGGTCCCCAGCCTGCATTGCGCGCCGGAGCTGATCATCCGCAGCTCCAGCGGCCCGCCTGCACGCTAGGTCGCCGTCTAGATCGGCCGGCCTTACAAAAAGTCATCCCGCCGCGGCGTGAAGCTGTCGATCAAGCGGCCCGGTTCCAGACAGACGCAGCCATGCGTGACGTCGGAGTTGATGACGAAGCTGTCGCCCGGTCCGACCTCGCGCTGCTCGTCACCAAGCGTGAACAGAAACCGCCCGCTGGAGACGAATGTCGATTGTACATGCGGGTGGTTGTGCAAGGCCCCCTCTGCACCCACTGCGTCAAAGTTGAAGGCCACGACCATCAGCTCCGGGTGATCAGAAAGAACCTGACGGGTGACATTCTCCCCCGTTGGCACAATTGGAAACGCGCTCATATCAATGCCTCGCTTGGATTAGGAAAACAGCATGCCGCCGTTGATATCGATATTCGTGCCCGTCATGAAGGCGCTATCATTCGTGGCCAGGAACAGGACCAGATTGGCCGTGTCATCCGTATGGCCCTGCCGCTTCAGGGGCGCATTGGCCTCGAACCCGCGCCGTCCGGCATCAGGCGTGTGGACATTGTGGAAATCGGTGTCGATCATGCCGGGGCATAGCGCGTTGACGCGAATGTCGGGGCCAAGTTCTTTGGCGAGGCCGCGCGTCATGGTCATGACCGCCCCTTTTGAGGTCGCGTAAGCCACCGCGCCCGGCCCGCCACCGTCCCGGCCCGCCTGGCTGGCCAGATTGACGATGGCACCCTTGGTCATATGCGCAAGACAGGCCCGCGTCATACGGAAGGTGCTGGTCAGGTTCAGATCCATCACCGTGTCCCAGAGATCATCCGACATCTCGGCGATTTTCTTGCGTTCCACCAGACCGCCGGCGTTGTTGACCAGCACGTTGATACCACCAAAATCAGCCACCGTTTTGCCCACCAGCGCATCGACGTCGCCTTGTTTGGTCAGGTCGCCTTGCATCGCAAAGGCCTTGCCGCCGTTCCCGGTGATCTCAGCCACGGCCGCATCAGCGCCCGCGCCGCTGGAGAAGTAGTTGATCGCGACCGCCGCTCCTTCGGCGGCCAGCTTCTTGGCAACAGCCAGCCCGATATCGCGGCCACCACCGGTAACGATGGCGCTTTGTCCTGCGAGTTTCATGATCTTCCTTCCCTTTGGTCTGTCCGGAGGGCTGTACGTGCCCCTGCCCGGTTGTCATGTCTTGGCGAATTTCTTGAGCACAACTTTGAACGTGTTCTCATCCGCATCGGTAAAATAGAGGTCAGCGTCGTAGCCCTGATCGTCCATGAAGTTGAAAATCCGCTTCGGCGCGTCGAGCTTGTAGGGCACCAGCAACGTCGCGATGCGGTGCCGGGTCGCCGCCGGATATCGCGCCGTCAGGAAAGTGCTGACAGGCAGCCCCTCGTAATCGGCCGGATCCACATCAGGGAAACCGGTTTCCTGCTCGAATGTGGGTTTACCCGCCTCCGACCAGACGACCTGGCCGTAAAAGCCCGCGCGCTCGCCATGGTTGCGGAAGGAGGTCTTGCCCAGCTCATAGGGGTTGTTAGCGTGAAGCAGCCATTCCAGCGTGACCGGCTCCTTAGCGTCGACGCTGTCGACCACAACGAAATAGTCGTTGCGCACAAAATAAATCTCGCGCTCGGCTCGGGTCACCTCGGGCGAGAGGCTCTGGTAGGCCGCCGTCGCGTCGCCGTGGATGAAGACGTGATCCTCCCGCTCCTCCGCGGCCATAATCCGGCCACGTGCGGCCATCGCCTTGGCTTTGTCTTTCTCGGCATATTGGCCTTTGCCGTTGATCAGGATCGCGTTTTTCGACCGGGTCTGCCTGCGCCAGTTGCGGTGCATGGAGGAATTGAAGGCCACGTAGTAGCCCGACTGGATCGCCATATCCTCGCCGTAAGCCGACATGCAGAACGCGTTCTGGTCGCCATGGCTGTGGCTGACTGAACCAAAGGGTGAGGATTTGAACACCAGCTGAACATGCGCGTCCGGGTCGGCCATGGCGTGTTGCACAGCGACCCAGCCGATGCCTTTGAAATGGCGCAGCCCCCCTTCGGGCGGCGTGGCCTCGACCACGGGGAAGTCGGTCTGAAAGACCAGCTCGTCAAAATTGGTGTCCCACCAGCCCCAGTTGTAAAACGCGTCCTCGGTGCCGGGGTTGGTGCGGAGGTTCACGTCGCAATACCATTGGTATTCGCCCTTGCCCGTCACGCCCGCGAATTGGCGCATGTTCAGTCCGGTCTTGATGGCGGGCAGATCGCCCAAGGCGCTGTCATCGCCAAAGGAGGCGCGGCGTGTGTCGGGTGCGTTGCAGAACAGCGGGAAGTCGCCCGTGTTTTGCAGGAAGGGGCGTTGGTAGAGATCAAGGCCGGTATAGCTTTTCAACCGGTTCGCCGCGTCAATCAGATAGGCCATGCCCATCATCCAGTATTGCGCGCCCTCGGCCCAGCCCCCGTCACTGTCGCCCCAAGGAGAATAAACGGTATAGAGAAATTCGATGCAGTAGTTCAGCCAATCGCGGACCTCGCCATCTTCCCCCTCGTCCAGCAGCGCGATGCAGGCCGGGATCAACGTCAGCGAGACGGAGCGAACCGCATGGCTGTCATAGGGGAAGAGGTGGATCTTTGCGTTGTCTATCGCGTGCTCCGCAATATCGCGGGTCCGCTCCAACAGGGCAGCGCGGACGGTTGCGCGTTCTGCATCCGACAGATCGTCGTAAAGCCAGTCATAGCCCCAGGCCAGCGCGTTGCAGACCCGGTAGGCCCATTCATCCGTATAGGCGCGGGATGTGATCCCCATTGAGTCCCAAGAGGCGGCTTCCAACAGCCATTCCTTCGCGCACGCGGTCATCTTCGCGTCGTCGGTGACCTTGCCGCCAATGGACAGGTGGCGGACCGCGTACCAGACCTCTTGCAGGTCGATATAGGTCTGGCGCCAAACCGGCGCGGTGCGGGTGTGGTTGGGGTAGCCTGCCGGTTCCTTGTAAACCTCGCGCTCCATCCAGGGCAGCACGGATTTCTCGTAGAAAGTCGACCAGGAACAATGGGCGGGGTCCTTCTTCACCGCCTTTTTGAACGTGGCCAACCGGTCCGGCGTCATCCAGAGGCGCGGGTGCCCCATTTCGACCTTTGACAGCCGCACGTCGCGGCGCGGCAGGGGCGTTTCTGGCAGGCCGTCGGTCACGGTAAAGCTGCGCGCCTCGCTCCAACCGCTGGTGGGTTTGCCCGCGTCCGCGTCCCATGTCGCATAGGCCCAGTGATGGGTGCCTGGGGAAAGGGCCGCGTCCGGAGTAAAGAAATTCAACGCGATATTCTCAAATACCTGCGTGGTCTTCGCGGGAAAGGACGGATCGGCCGAAATGCGCAGCGCATATGACGCGCCCTCGTCGATCACGGGCAGCCAAGTGAAACGCGGCGGGTTCTCGACGATGTCGGTATCCGCGTCCGGCGCATATTGGATCGTCAGTTTCCCGGCTCTTGGTTCGTCAAGCAAAGTGAGTGCGTCGCGCGGCATCGGTGATGTCGTCCTGTGGATGAAAAGTGGGGATGTGGGCGACAGGAAGCTGCCGCCCACATATGTTGCCTGTGCTTAGCCGCCGTATTGGCGGTTATAGGCGGTCTGCATGACTTCCAGCAGCTCCTGCATGCCCATGGAGTCAAGCCGCGCGATATAGGCGTCCCAGTCGGCATTGACGTCGCCATTGCCCAGGATCCAGCTTTGCTGACGTTCCAGCATGTAGTCGCGGATGCTGCCCCATGTGCGGTCATAGACCTTCTGCTCATCGGCGGTAAACGCGACGCCCAGGAAGTCAGGGATCAGGTAGTCGCCCTGCTCATACAGCTCGATGCCTTCCAGCGCGAACTCGTTGCTCCACTGGATTTCGTAATTGTAATCCTGGAAGTAACCCCGGCCCTGCAACTGCGAGCCCACTTGGTAGAGCGACCGGTTCACCGGCCCTGCATCCAGGAACTCCTGCTTGAAGATCGGCTTGCCGTCGACCATGTCGTAATGCTGGCCTTCGACCCCGAAATTGGCCAGACGACGGCCTTCTTCGGTGAACCAGAAGTCGAAATATTTGATCGTTTCGATCGGGTGGTCGTTGGTGTGGCCAATGGCCCAACCGTCAGGCTTCACCAGGATGCGGCGATGCTCTTCAATGCGGCGACCTGAGGGGGATGCGGGCGGCACGAAGGCCTTGAACTCGAATCCGTCAATCTCAGACGACAGCCGGTTATAGCCGGAGGTCGAGGCGAACCAGTCATGGGTGGAGCCGCCCAGGTTTTCCGACAGCAGGAAGTCCCGTGCGGAGGACCCGCGGGTGAAGATCTCCGCGTCAATCAACCCGTCCTCGTACCAGCGCGCCAGGTTTGCGATGCCTTCGCGGTAGCCCTCGCCGATATAGCCATGGCCGATCTTGCCATCCTCAATGAGGAAGTCGTGATAGGTGTCCGACCCATGCGCGCGGCCATCCCACAGGGTGACAAGGCGGATCAGCTCAGGCCATTGGCGGGCGAAGAACGGCACTTCATCGTCAAGGCCGTTGCCATTGGGGTCTTGGGTTTTGAAGGCACGCAGCACGGCCTCGTACTCATCCACGGTTTCCGGCATGTCCAGACCCAGCTTGTCCAGCCAGTCGGTGCGGATCCAATAGGCCCGGCCATATTTGCCATCGGGCAGATAGGGGATGTAATACATCTGCCCGTCAGACGCTTTCACGGCGGCCTCGATATCGGGTCGCGACGCGTAGTAGGCGGCAATATTGGGCGCATGTTCTGCAATCAGGTCATTCAACGGAATGAACGCGCCTTCCGGGCCGAACTGGTTGACGAAGTCGCGGATCCGGCTGGAGCCCACGATGTCAGGAATAGCACCACCCGCCAGCATCAGGTTCAGCGCCTCGGTCCGGCCCGTGTTCTCGTCGGTCCGCATGTTCGCGCCGACCGTGTCGTTTTTCAGGTGGATACCCGTCAATTCGCGCGCGACTTGTTCCACCGGCCAATCCTCTTCGTAGATCGGATAGCGGGCGTGGTTCATCTGGATGGTCAGCTCCAGCGGCTCATCTACAATGCGCAGATGCCCGTCGGCAAAGGATGGCGCAGCCATCACTGTGGTGGCCAAAATGGCCGCTGTCAGGCTTAGTTTTCTCATGGTTTCCTCCCTATGAAAGCCTTGATTATTCTTTGACACCGCCAAGCAGGATGCCTTTTTCGAAGTATTTCTGAATGAACGGGTAGACGATCAGCACGGGGATGATCGAGCAGACGATAATGGCCGCTGTCACCGTCTCTGCGCTGAAGCCTGCGGCGGTTTGCACAATGGCAAATTCATCATCATCGCTCAGTTCTGCGATCGTGTGTCTTAGGAAAACCTGTAGCGGAATTTTTTCTTCTGATTGCAATAAAACCATTGCCCAGAAAAAGCCGTTCCAGCGCGAAACGATGCAAAATAGGGTGACAGTTGCAATCGCTGGCTTTGATAGGGGGACAAAAACCCGCCCCAGAACCTGAAAATCGTTGGCGCCATCCATCCGGGCCGCCTCTTCAAAGCTTTGCGGGATTGCCTCAAAGAAGTTGCGCAGCAGGATGATGTTAAAGGCGTTGACCGCAAAGGCGAGGATGATGCCG
>CALHHY010000142.1 GCA_938030665.1 uncultured Litoreibacter sp.
CAATGTCCCGCTGATCGGCGCCTTTCCAGGCGCATATGGGTTGATCGGCGCCTATTCCTTCCTGCTTTGGGTCAGCCTCGCGCGGGTGGGCGCCAACGCCATGCAGGCCTTCACCCTGATCGGGGTGCTGCTGCTGTTTCAACTGATCTTCGGGGTGCTGTTCGGCGCGGGCTATGACTGGATCGCGGATGTGGCGGGCTTTGTGGCCGGCTTCCTTCTGTCCTTCCTCGTCAGCCCCGGCGGCTGGGGCCGGGTGATGGCCAAGCTGCGCCGGGACTAGGACTTGGCGCGGCTCACCGTCGCAAGGAAGCCTTCAGCTCTGCCGGGCTGAACGCCCCAAGCGCGCGGCCGATAATGGCGTAGAACATGCCGCCGCCGATCACCAAAATGGCCAGTGCCATGTAGCGCAAGCCTGGGGAGCCCAAAGCCTGCAGCAGGACGATCTGCAACAGATAAAGCGCCACCCCCATCAGCAGGGAGGCCGCGATGATGCGGGGCACCCGTTTGCGGAACCGGTCGTCAAACCGCGCCGCCTGCCCGAATTTCTTGGAGGAACGCCACAGCAGCCACGCCATGCTCCACCCCGCGAGGGTCGTGGCCAGGGCGGCAGCGAGGTAGTCGAGATAGGGCCAAAGGCCCACGGCGATGACAGCGTTCACGACCATCGAGACGAGCGCAAACTTGAACGGGCTTTTCGTGTCTTCGCGGGCAAAATAGATGGGCTGGAATATCTTTTGCAGGACAAAAGCCGGCAGCCCCAGCCCGTAGACCGCGACCGCCAATGCCGTCGCCGCCGCATCGTCGGAGGTGAACGCGCCGCGCTCGAACAGCACCGAAATCATCGGCAAAGGCACGACCATGAGCGCCACGGCGCAGGGCAGGGTCAGGGCCAATGCGACTTCGCCCGCCCGGCTCAGCGCGTCTTGCCCGCCTTGCGCGTCACCGGCCTGCAAGCGTCGGGAAAGCTCGGGCAGCAGCACCACCCCGATGGCGATGGCCACGACACCCAGGGGCAGTTGATACAGCCGGTCGGCATAGTTCACCCAGGCGATCGCGCCTTCGGTCCAGCTGGCCACGTTTCTACCTACGAGTAGGTTGATCTGCACCACCCCGCCTGCAAGTGCGGCAGGGGCCGCGATAATAGCGAGCCGCTTGAGCTCGGGCGTCATGCGGGGGCGTTTAGGCACCAGCCGGTAACCTGCCCGCGACGCGGCGACCCAAACCAGCGCCAACTGCGCAACGCCTGCGACAGGCACGGTCCAGGCCAGGGTCAGCCCGATATCCCAGCCCAGGTAATAGGCGGCGGTCACGCTCGATATGAACAGGATGTTCAAAAGCACCGGGGCGGCGGCCGCGGCGGCAAAGCGGCCCGTGGCGTTCAGCACGCCCGACAAAAGTGCCGCAAGCGAAATGAACAGGATGTAGGGAAACGCGATCCGGCCAAAGAGCGTCGCAAGCTCCAGCCGCCCGTCATCGGCAAAACCAGACGCCATCAGCAGCACCAGACCGGGCATGAATATCTGCGCCACAACGGTGAAGAAGATCAGGATCGTGGCCAGCCCCGTGAATGCGTCGCGGGCAAATTCCTGCGGGCCGTCGCCGCTTTCGACCTTTTTGGAGAACATCGGCACGAAAGCCATGTTGAACGCGCCTTCGGCGAAGAAGCGGCGGAACATGTTGGGCAGCGAAAAAGCGATGAGGAACGCTTCGGCCACCGGCCCCGCGCCAAGAAAGGCCGCGATCAGCACATCGCGCACAAAGCCCGCAATCCGGCTGAGCAGGGTCCAGACGCCGACCGTCGCAAAGCCGCGCATCAGCCGGATCGGTTTGCTCACGGGGCGGCCCTTTCAACGCCTTGGGTAATTGCCGCTCGCAGTTTCTTCTCGATCCCGGCCTGCTTGTCCTTGGAGTGGAATTTCAGCCCGAACATGTCCTTGACGTAGAATGTGTCAACCACCTGCGCCCCATAAGTCGCGATCACGGCGGAGGCGATGTAGATATTCGAATTGGCCAGCGTCCGCGTCAGGTCAAACAGCAGGCCGGGCCTGTCGCGGGTATCGACCTCGATGATCGTGTAGATCTCAGACCCGTCATTGTCGAAAGTGATGGAGGTCGGGACGCGGAACTGCGACTCGCGCTTTTTGACCTTGTCGCGTGGGACAAGCGCGTCGCGGGCGATGACCTCGCCTTTCAGGGTCTTGTCGATCATGCTCGTCAGCCGGGGCAGTTTGCTGGCCTCGTAAGGCGCGTCCTCGGCGTCCTGTATCCAGAAAGCGGCGGTCGCAAACCCGTCCTTGGTGGTATAGGTGCGCGCGTCAACCACGTTGGCACCCACCAGCGCCAGGGCCCCGCAGATGCGGCTGAAAATGCCCGGATGGTCGGCCACGGCGAAGCAGGCGCGGGTGGCGTCGCGGTCCTCGTCCGGGGTCAGCTTGATATGTACCTCATCCGTGTCAAGATCGCGCAGAAGGTGGGCCATGTCGGCATGCGCGGTGACGTGCAGCCCCTGCCAATAGGGGTCGTAATGGCGCGCGGTCTCTATGCGCAGCTCCTTGGCGTCCCAGTCGGGCAGGGCGGCGCGCAGCTTCTTCTTGGCCTCTGATCCGCGTTCTTCGCGGTTGAGCGCCTCCATCCCCTCTTCAAGCCCGCGTTTTGTCTGCCGGTACAGCGCGCGGATCAGTGAGGCTTTCCAGTTGTTCCACGTATCGGGACCCACCCCGCGAATGTCGCAGACCGTCAGCACGCATAGCAGGTCCAGCCGCTTCACGGTCTTCACCGCCTTGGCGAAGTCGCGCACGGTGCGCGGGTCGGCAATGTCGCGTTTCTGGGCCATGTCGGACATCAGCAGGTGGTAGCGTACAAGCCATTCGACGGTCTCGCATTCCTCCCTGTTCAGCCCCAGCCGCGGCGCGATGCTGCGCGCGAGCTTGGCGCCGAGGATGGAGTGATCCTCGTCCCTTCCCTTGCCCAGATCATGCAGCAGCAGCGCCACGTAGATGACCTTGCGATTGAGCCCGCGCTTGAGGATGGAGGAGGCGACGGGCAGCTCCTCAATCAGTTCTTCCCGCTCGATTTGTGCGAGGACCGAGATCGTCTGGATCGTATGCTCGTCTACCGTGTAGCTGTGATACATGTTGAACTGCATCATCGCCACGATCTCCCCAAACTCGGGGATGAAAGCGCCCAGCACGCCCAGCTCGTTCATGCGCCGCAGGGCACGTTCCGGGTTGCCGTGCCTGAGCAGCGTATCGAGGAAGATTTTGGAGGCGTCCTTGTCCCACCGGGTCTTTTCGTCCAGCAGGTCCAGATTGGCCGCGATCAGCCGCATCAGGTCGGGGTGGATCAGATAGCCCGTGCGCATCGCTTCATGAAACACGCGCAGCAGGTTCAGCGGGTCGCTCAGGAAGGTCTTGGGGCGGGTGATGTCCAGCCGATTATGGCTCAGCTTGTAGCCGTCCTTCAGCTTCTTGCGCCGGGCGTTGCGCAGCATGCTCAGGATGGCGGGTGGCTGCTTGACGTGCTGCGCCTCCAGGTCGGTCAGGATGATGCGCGTCAGCTCCCCCACGCGGGTGGCGTGGCGGAAATAATCCTGCATGAAGTGCTCCACCGCGCGTCTGCCGCCGTGGTCGCGATAGCCCATGCGGTCGGCCACCTCCACCTGCATGTCAAAGCTCAGCACCTCGCTTGCGCGGCCCGCAGCCAAATGCAGATGGGATCTGGTGGCCCACAGAAAATTTTCGGCGGCGGCGAAGTCGTCGCGCTCATCCTCCGTGAAGACGCCCGCATCGACCAGCGCCGCCACGGTTTTGACCCGGCGCGTATATTTGGCGATCCAGAACAGCGATTGCAGGTCGCGCAGCCCACCCTTGCCCTCTTTGATATTGGGCTCAACCAAGTACCGCTGCCCGCCGTGACGTTTCAGCCGCTCGCCCCGCTCGGATAGTTTGGCGGCAACGAATTCCCGTTCCGATCCTTTGAAAAGCTCGGACCAGAGCCTTGTGTCTAGCTCTTTGGCCAGGGCCGCGTCGCCCGCGATCAGCCGGTGTTCCAGAAGCGCCGTGCGGATGGTGAAATCCTCCCGGCCCAGCCGCAGGCAGTCTTTCACCGTTCGCGAGGAATGGCCCACCTTCAGCTTCAGATCCCACAGGATATAAAGCATCGATTCAATCACGCTCTCAGCGGAGGGGGTGATTTTGTAGGGCGTCAGAAACAGCAGATCAACGTCGGAAAACGGCGCCATCTCGCCTCGCCCGTAACCGCCAACGGCCATCAGCGCCAGCCGCTCCCCCTCGGTCGGGTTGGGCAGCGGGTGCAGATAGGTTTGCGCCACATGCAGCGTTGCGCGCACCAGCCCGTCGGTGAGATATGCGTAGGACAGCGTCAGCGGGTAGGCGGCCATCGGGTCCTCGGCAAAGGCAGTGGCCAGCCGCGCGCGGCCGTGCTGCTTTGCCTCCTTCAGGACGGTGACCGTCGCGGCCCGGATTTCCTTGGGTTCCGACAGGGGCGTAAGCGTCGCGTCAAGCCGCGCATTGATGCCTGCGGTGTCGAAAATCTCTGACGCCGGACAAATCAGATCTTCCGGCGCCAGCGTGTCAGTCAGCCCTTTGCTTGGTTCAGGAACCGCCGCGGCGGAAGGACTTTGGAGCTGGGTCAATGATCTGAACCTGAGAGTTGGTCACCTGCGCGACAGCCATCGCACGTTCGATCGTGCCGTCGCTTCTGAGGCGAAATACCCCGTTCACCCCGGCAAAACCAGAGCTTTGCGTCAGATTGCCCGCCGTGGGGGCCAGTTTCTTGGCCGCCAGCGCGCCGACCGCGGCCACCCCGTCATAGGCAAGCCCTGCCAGCGGGTGCGGTGCGTTGCCATAAGCCCCCTGGTAGCGGGACCGGAAACGCGCGCTCAAACCGGGGTCCGGCAAAGCGAACCAGCCGCCTTGCAGCCCCGACAGCGCCAGCGTTTGCGGCGGCACGTCCCACCGGGTCAGGCCCAGATACTTGACGGCCGAGGGGCTGACGCCCGTGGTCGGCAGCAGCTCGGCCAGCAGCGGCAGCGCGCCGGTGCT